>NZ_JASJVF010000047.1:0-18046 GCF_035019805.1 Cryobacterium sp. 10I1 | reverse complement strand
CCCTGCAGACCCTGGGTCGACGCGACCAGCTGCGCGGCGTCCTCGCCCACGGGGGTCCCGGCGAGCTCGACCAAGCCAGCCAGGAGGTCGTGACGAGCGTGATCGCGCTCGCGGGGCTCGCGCTTGAGCAGAACAGCGCACTCGACCGGGCGCGCGGGCTCCTCAGGTCCGGGCTGCTGCACGCGCTGCTCGGCGGCGACGTCGACCTCGTGCAGGCGACCTCCGGGGAGATGTGGGGGCCACTCCCGTTCGAGCCGGTACGGGTCGCCGTGACCGACCCCGCGCCAGGGCGGCTGGACGCCCTGACCGAGTTCCTCGAGCTCCGGGTGGAGGAGAGCCCTGGACACCTGTTCTTCGCGCGCCAGGGCGGCCTCGTAGTCCTGTGCGTCGACGCCACTGCCGGGCCCCTGCTCGATGAGCTCGTCGGCTTCGGGTTGCACCTCGGGCTCTCCGACCGGACCAGGTACCGTGAGCTGCCGCACGCCCTCGCCCAGGCCCGCCAGGCCCTCGAACGCTCGCACGAGGGCGCGCCAGGCATCGTCGAATTCGACGTGATCTCCCGACAGGGCGTTCTCGCGTTCCTCGCCGGCACGGATGCCTCGGAGGTCGGACGCGCGACGCTCCAGCCGCTCACGGCGCACGACGCCGTCCACGGCACCGAACTCGTCCGCACGCTCCGGGTCTGGCTGGAGCACAACGGGCAATTCGGTCCAGCGGCCACCGAGCTCGGTGTGCACCGGCACACCGTGCGCGCCCGGGTGAGCCAGGCCGAGGCGCTCCTCGGCCGTGACTTCGGCACCTTCCACGCCCGCGCCGACATCTGGGCGGCACTGCTCGCGTCCGGTGACGACGCCGGATCACCCCCTGAGCACCTCAGTATCTGAGATACCGTCTCACGGGCGGTTCTGCTCGCCCGCGCTCCAGTGCGCTGGGCGCACGAATCCCCGGGGCAGGACGGTGAGCTGGTCGCCTCTGGCGCTGCTGACCTGCATCTGGGTCAGGTAGATCGCGCCTGCGAGGTCCGCTCCGGCCACGTTCGCGTTGCGAAGGTCGACGCCGAGGAGGTCGCAGTACGACAGCCGGGCTCCGCTGAGATCCGCTCCGATCAGGAGGGAGCCGCGCAGGCTCAGTCCACGAAGGTCCGCACCGGTGAGTGCCGCGCCCGCCAGGTCTCTCCCCGGTCCGAGCCGGCGCCGAACTCCTCGATCCCGGGTTTCGCCGAGGATTCCCCTGCGCGCGTCCTCGCTCGCCTGGAGGAGCAGCGGCCGGGCCGCGTCGTACTCCGCGTCGACGTCGAGGCTCGCGAGCCGATCCGGCTGCTCCCGGCTGAGCGCGCTGACGCGATCGAAGCGCGACATCAGCGGAGCCGGATCACCCGTGTCCCCGACAAGGCTGATCGCCTGCTCGAGGTACCAGAGGAGTTCGTGCAGCCGCCGAACGATCGGGAAGATCGCGAACATGGCGTCCCTGGTCCCGGGATCGTCCCGCCAGGACCGGCCGGCGAAGGTCTGCTGCGAGACTTTCTGGCCGGCACCGAAACAGTCGAACACGGTGCAGCCGGTGAATCCCCGGGGACGCAACTCCGCGTGCACGCGGCACGCGTCGCGTTCGTCGAGGTTCTCGCAGGGATCGCCGGCCGGCTTGTCGAACGGGAAGTCGGCGGACCTGGTGAACGCCAGGGCGACGCAGCAGAGTCCGAAGCAACTGGCGCAGTCGGCACCGAGGTCCTCGCGGCGCCCGACCTCAACCCTGGTTCGTTCCGTCATCGCGTTCATCGTAGTCCGCGATCCGGGAGGGACAACCGGAATTCCCGGGCACGGGTCAGGCGCGCAACGACCAGGGCTTGCGACGCACGAGGATGTGGCCGCGGCTCGTGCTGAGCCGGGTCCAGGGCCCGGTCTCGAAGAGCCGCACCGGTTCGTCCTTGGGCAGGAAGCCGAGACTCACCGCCGCGAACGCCGCCCCGGCCGGAACGATCTCGAGTCCCGCGATCGGGCGACCCCAGACCTCTGCACGGACCCGCTGCACGACCTGCGCGCCCGAGTCCCGCGGCACGGTGGAGGCGACCTCGTCGATACCGGCGGCCGCAGCGCCCGTCAGGAGCGCGGCATCCGTCTCGCCGAGGAGTTTCCAGCCACCCCGGGGCGGGGAGATACCGGCCCAGGTCACGGTAGTGACCTCGAGCGGCACGGTCACCGCGACCGGCGCCTCCGGGTCGCTTCCCGCGGCGGCGAGGCGGGCGACCCGATCGAGCAGGGAACGCACCGGCACGACGGCGTCGAGTTCGACGGGTTCGTCGAGGCCGAAGGTGCGCAGGCCGAGCACGGTCGGGCTCCCGTCGAGGAGGCCGCGCGGGTAGAGGATCGCGGAGTACACCGCGAGCGCGCCGGCGGCCGAAATCAGGCGCACCGAACCGTCCTCGATACGGCTGGCGCGCGACAGGTAGACCTGCAGATCGCTGAGGGCAAAGGAATCCGTGAGAATAAATGACTGGCTCATCTGCTCCTAAACTACCAAGGTACGGCGAGGCTCATACCGACTTCGCACACACTGCCGAGGAGGACGCATGGACATGCCGATGGAAGGTCTCTTGAACGCCCTCGACCTGACCGACACAGGGGCGCGCACGAGCGAGGACATCTTCACCGGCCCGTCGCAGTGGATGCCCCTCGGCCGCGTGTTCGGCGGGCAGGTTCTCGCCCAGTCCCTCGTCGCGGCGATGCGCACGGTGCCTGACGACCGCCACCCGCACTCGATGCACGGCTACTTCCTCCGTCCGGGGGACGTCAGCCAGCCGATCACGTTCTCCGTCGACCGGATCCACGACGGCCGTTCCTTCTCCACCCGGCGCACCCAGGCGTACCAGAACGGCCACCCGATCCTCTCGATGATCGCGTCGTTCCAGGACGATGACGAGGGCCTCGAACACCACATCGACATGCCGGCCGGGTTGCCGGACCCCGAGTCGCTGCCGACCGCAGCGGAGTCCCTCGCCCAGGTCGACCACACCATCGCCCGCTACTGGGCGAGCGAGCGCCCGTTCGACATGCGGCACGTGCCTTCGCCGATCTACCTTCAGGTCAAGGGCGAGCACACCAGTCACCAGGCCGTGTGGATGAAGACCCTCGGCGCGCTTCCCGACGACCCCGACCTGCACCGTGCCGCCCTCGCATACGCGAGCGATTACTCGATCATGGAGCCGGTCATGCGCCGCCACGGCATCGCGTGGTCGACGCCGGGGCTCAAGGTCGCGAGCCTCGACCACGCGATGTGGTTCCACCGCTTCGGGCGCGTCGACGAGTGGATGCTCTACGTCCAGGACTCCCCCACCGCCCAGGGCGGCCGAGGACTCTCCACCGGCAGCATCTACAGCCGTGAGGGTCTCCTGCTCGCGACCGTTGCCCAGGAGGGCATGGTCCGGGTTCCCGCGAACAAGGAATAGCAGCCGGCCCGGGATCACTGCGCGGGACTACTGCGCCTGCTCCACCCCGGGCTCGGCCGCGAGCAGCACGATGCCGTTGGGCTGCAAACGGATGTCGACGGACGCGATCTCGTCGGTGTCCAGTTTCGTGGTTCCCGCGACGGGGACCGTCATGCCGGGACCCGCGAGCCAGCTCGCGACCTGCGTCGCCTCCCCGTTCCGGTCCGTGACGAACATCGCGTACGCCCGCTCGGCCGCGGCGCCGGTGCCGGTGCCGGATTCGGTGCCGGATTCGGGCAGGCCATAGCTGCACGAGCCGTCTATGCGGGTGCCGCCGGGCTGAGCCGCCAGGCGGACATCCGCGCTCAGCGGGTTCGGGACCACCTGGTGCAGTGTGACGAGCTCCCCGGGAGGTTCCGCGATCGACGCCGGGGCGAGCCGGGCCGGCAGCACGATCGCGACCGTCGCAGCGACGGCCGCCACGGCGAGCAGGACCCCGGCCTGCAGTATCCGCCCGCGCCGCCTGCGCCGCCGCGCAGCATCGAGCAGCCGCGGCAGGCCGTCGCTGCGAGGGAGGACGCCCGGTGACGCCGCGGTCTCCAACACCTCGGCGGTCGGCACGAGGCCGAGAAGACCGGGGATCCCGGCGATCTCGGCAACCCGACGGGTGCAGTCCGCGCACGTGCGCAGGTGGCGTTCGTAGTCGTGGCGTTCTTCGGTCGCGAGCGCGCCGAGCACGTAGGCGGCGTCCCACTCGGCGTACGGGTCACGCCCTGACCGGGGTACGCGCCCGGTGTCTGATGCACCGGATCCTGTCGTGGTCATCGCTCGGTCACTCCCTTCTCGGTGAGACTCAGGCGCATGGCACGCAGGGCGTAGTGCAGGCGCGACTTCACAGTGCCCTCCGGGATGTCGAGGGAGCGTGCGGTCTCGGCGACCGACTGTCCGCGGTAGTAGGCGAAGACGACCACGGCCCGGTGGTCTGCGGAGAGGCCGTCGAGGGCATCCGCCACGAGCCACGCGTCGAGGAGCGCTGCCGTCGCGTCGTTCGTCAGACGCTCGGGGAGTTCGTCTGTGCTGATTTCGTGGCGGTTCCTGGCGGAACGCCATTCGTCGATGACGAGGTGGCGGGCGACGGTGAAGAGCCAGGCGCGTGCCGAGTCAGCATCGTCGAGCACCCGGGGCAGTCGCCAGGCGCGCAACAGGGTCTCCTGCACGACGTCATCGGCCAGGGCGGAATCCCCGGTCAGCCGGGTCACGTACCGACGGAGCGCCACGGCGTGCGCATCATGCAGGGCGCGCAGCAGGTCGGCACGCGCGTCGACGGGCCGCTCCCCGCGTCCGGGTTTCTCCGCCACGGCGCACCTCCTATCGTTAACACGGGCTCGCTGCGCCGTTCGTTCAGTTTCCGCCGGGTTTTGTCGAAGTCCGTCGATTTTCCGTGATGGGCTTTGAACCGATGACCGGGCAGTTTCGTAGTAACTAGTAGCACCCTAACGAGTAGCGCCAGCTTGCGAACGGGGAGCAGCCCATTCGCCGTCACCGACCGCCACGACCACCATCACGAGGAGAATCATGACGAACGACACCGCGGTCTCCCGCCGCACCGCACTGCTGATCGGCACCGCAGGCACCGCCGCCGTGACCCTGGCCGCCTGCGCCCCGACCACGACGGGCGGCACCGGCGCCGGATCGGCCGGAGGTTCGACCGGGGCCGCAACATCGTCTGCGGGCGGGACCGTGGTCGCCAAGCTCTCCGACATCCCGGTCGGCGGCTCGATCGAGACCGCCCTGAATGGCAAGGCCATCTTCGTCAGCCAGCCAACCGCAGGCAAGGTCGTGGCCTTCAGCGCCGTGTGCACGCACCAGGGCTGCATCGTGAAACTCGTCGACACGTCCTTCGACTGCCCGTGCCACGGTTCGAAGTTCGACACGGCAACGGGCGCCGTTCTCGCGGGCCCCGCCCCGAAGCCACTGATCGGCATCACCGTCTCGGTTTCGGGAGACTCCGTCACCGCAAGCTGAACGGATGGAGTTCAGTCTTCCGGAAGGGCAGCCCTGCGGGTGAATCGCACCGGGTCTTCGAGGTAGGGCAGCCACGCCGCACGCTCCTCGTCGGTGATCTTGCGCGGGCGCTGGGTCGCCGCATCGATGAGCACGATCGTGGTGCTGGCCTGCGCGTACAGCACCGCCGACTCGGCCTCCACCGGCCCCCAGACCTCGTAACACACCTCGAGGCTCGCCCCGCCGACCTTGCCGAGCCAGAGACGGATGTCCACCGGCTGCCGCAGGTACGGGATCGACAACAGGTACTCGGCTTCGAGGCGCGCGATCACGGTCAGCGTTGCCGCGCCCGGCCGGCCGTCGAGAACGGCGGTCCCGGCCCCCGAGCCAGGCTCAACCTCGTCGTCGAGCCAGAACGCCTGGATGCGCGCCTCCTCGAGGAGGCGCAGCATCGAGGCGTTGTTGACGTGGCCGTATGCATCGAGGTCTGACCAGCGCAGGCTGATCGGCACGTGCAGCTTCATCTCGCTGGCCCGTTCCCGGCCTAGTCGCGCGTGAGCTTGCGGTACGCGGACCGGTGCGGCTTCGCGGCGTCGGGGCCGAGCCTCTCGATCTTGTTCTGCTCGTAGGACTCGAAGTTTCCCTCGAACCAGTACCAGCTCGCCGGGTTCTCATCCGTGCCCTCGTAGGAGAGGATGTGGGTCGCGATCCGGTCGAGGAACCACCGGTCGTGAGTGATGACCACGGCGCAACCGGGAAACTCGAGGAGCGCGTTCTCGAGGGAGCCGAGGGTTTCGACGTCGAGGTCGTTAGTCGGCTCATCCAGGAGCAGCAGGTTTCCGCCCTGCTTGAGTGTGAGCGCGAGGTTGAGGCGGTTGCGCTCTCCACCGGAGAGCACGCCGGCCTTCTTCTGCTGGTCGGGTCCCTTGAATCCGAAGGTCGACACGTAGGCGCGGGACGGGATCTCGGTCTTGCCGACCTGGATGTAGTCCTGGCCGTCGGAGACGACCTCCCAGAGGGACTTGTTCGGGTCGATTCCGGTGCGGTCCTGGTCGACGTAGGAGATGTCGACGGTCTCGCCGATCTTCAGCTCGCCGCCGTCGAGCGGCTCCTTGCCGACGATCGTCTTGAACAGGGTCGTCTTTCCCACGCCGTTCGGCCCGATGATGCCGACGATGCCGTTCCGCGGGAGGGTGAAGCTGAGCCCGTCGATGAGCACGCGGTCGCCGAAGCCCTTGTGCAGCTTCTTCGCGTCGATGACCTGGGCACCGAGACGCGGGCCGACCGGGATCTGGATCTCTTCGAAGTCGAGCTTGCGGGTGCTCTCGGCCGCGGCGGCCATCTCCTCGTAGCGGGCGAGACGTGCCTTGGACTTGGCCTGGCGTCCCTTGGCGTTCGAGCGGACCCACTCGAGTTCATCGGCGAGACGCTTGGCCATCTTCGCGTCCTTCTTGCCCGCGATCATGAGCCGTTCCTGCTTCTTCTCAAGGTAGGTCGAGTAGTTGCCCTCGTAGGGGTAGAGGTGGCCACGGTCGACTTCGGCGATCCATTCGGCGACGTGGTCGAGGAAGTACCGGTCGTGGGTGACGGCGAGCACGGCGCCGGCGTACTGGGCGAGGTGCTGCTCGAGCCAGAGCACGCTTTCGGCGTCGAGGTGGTTGGTGGGCTCGTCGAGGAGGAGCAGGTCCGGCTTCTGGAGCAGGAGCTTCGTCAGCGCAACGCGGCGCTTCTCACCACCGGAGAGGTCGGCGACGGCAGAGTCTCCCGGCGGCGTGCGGAGGGCATCCATCGCCTGTTCGAGCTGGGAGTCGAGGTCCCAGGCGTCGGCGGCGTCGATGGCTTCCTGGAGTGTGCCCATTTCGGCGAGGAGGGTGTCGAAGTCCGCGTCGGGTTCGCCGAGGGCGGCGCTGATCTCGTTGAACCGGTCGACCTTGGCCTTGATCGGGCCGACGCCTTCCTGCACGTTCTCGAGGACCGTCTTGGTCTCGTCGAGTTCCGGCTCCTGCATCAGGATGCCGACGCTGTAGCCGGGCGAGAGTTTCGCCTCGCCGTTGCTCGGGGTGTCGAGCCCGGCCATGATCTTGAGGATCGTGGACTTTCCGGCGCCGTTCGGCCCGACGATGCCAATTTTGGCGCCGGGGAAGAACGACATCGTGACGTCGTCGAGGATGAGCTTGTCGCCTACCGCCTTGCGTGCGCGGACCATCGTATAAATAAATTCGGCCATAGTGCTTACCAGTCTATTTGCCGCGTGGCCCCGATCAGACACCGGCCGGTCGAGATCGCGGACGTGACCATGCTGTGGTACCCGCCGGACTTCGACCCGTTCTGTCCGATCAGGCAGCCGTCGGGGAAGCGGACCGAGAATTGCACGGAGTCGGCGTCGAGATTGACGCTCGTCTTGTCGAACCCGACCTCCATCATCGCCTTGTCGAATCCGGCGGCGACGAGAGCGTCCACGAAGCCGCGACCGCCCGTCGCGGGATCAACGGCCGCAGCGACCTGGTTGAAGTATGCGAGGTTCGCCTGGGCGCCGAGTTCGGGCCGCACGGCCGGTGCCGGCGCCGCCGTGGCGGTGGCAACCGGAACGCTTGTCGGTGTGGCCGCGACGGGCGTGGGTTCAGCGGTGCTTGCGGAGCAGCCGGCCAGGGCTGCGACAACAAGGCCGGCGATGACGACGGCGACCACGGGCCGGATTGTCGTCCTGTGTACTGCCGGCACGTGTGTCCTCCCGAGGCCGCGGTGCGGCCAGTGCCATCGAGTCTAAACCGACCGCACGGCCGACTCGCCAGTGACGACGGTCGTGACACCGGCGGGCGGGACTGTCTCGCCGGAGGAAGCGCCCGACGCGCCGGCCGGATCCGGCGCAGTCGGGAGCCCCCGGACCGCGGCCGCGTCCGTGACCGGGCGCAGGTAGTTCGTCGTGCACCAGGACAGGTCGTGGCCGACCGCCTCGGCCTCGACCTCGACGGAGGTGCCGGATCGTTCGGCGTTCTGCCACGCCCGCACCCGAAGCTGCCCGGCGACGAAGACATGCTCGCCCTTCCGCACCAAACGCACGACGTTGTGCGCAAGGTGACGGAATGCGGTCACGGTGTACCAGTTCGTGTCGGCGTCGACCCAGCTGTGCAGGGTCCGGTCGTACCGGCGCTGCCCGGAGGCCAGCCTGAAGGAGGTGATCGCGAGGCCTGCGCTCGTCACGAGGTGGCGCGGCGTCGTCGCCACGATTCCGGTCACGGTAATGCTGTTGCTCATGGGTCTCCCGTCCTGGTCGTCGCCGGACGCTCGCCCGGCGTCGGCCCGGGGGCGACGCTCGTGCCTGTCTCCGACGCCCCCGGGTCACCTCCGAGTGTGCGGCCGCGTGCGGGAGGACGGTCCGCGGCATCCCTGTGCGGGGAAGACGCCACGGAACGGATGCCTGTTGAGGAGGGGACCCTCCCCTCCGGCCCTAGAGTGATTCCATGAGCTTTGTCGCCGCTGAGAACCGCTATTCGGACATGACCTATCGCCGGACCGGACGGAGCGGCCTCAAGCTCCCTTCCCTGTCGCTCGGCCTCTGGCACAACTTCGGAAACGAACGCCCCATCGACACCCAGCGGGCCATCCTCCGCAGGGCCTTCGACCTCGGCGTCACCCACTTCGACCTCGCCAACAACTACGGCCCGCCGTATGGAGCTGCCGAAACCAACTTCGGCCGGGTCTTCGCGGAGGACTTCAGGCCGTACCGCGACGAGATCATCGTGTCGAGCAAAGCCGGGTACGACATGTGGGCGGGCCCATACGGCGACTTCGGTTCGCGCAAGTACCTGCTGTCGTCCCTCGACCAGAGCCTCGGGCGCCTCGGCCTCGACTACGTGGACATCTTCTACTCGCACCGTCCAGACCCGGAGACCCCGATCGAGGAGACGATGGGCGCCCTCGCGACCGCCGTCCAGCAGGGCAAGGCGCTCTACGTCGGCGTGTCCAACTACTCCCCTGAGGAGACCAGGGCCGCTGCCGCCGCACTCGCCGAGCACAGGATCCCGCTCCTCATCCACCAGCCGCGGTATTCCATGTTCGACCGGCACATCGAGGACGGCCTCTTCCCCGTGCTCGACGAGCTCGGCATCGGCAGCATCGTCTTCTCCCCCCTCGCCCAGGGTCTCCTCACCGACCGCTACCTCGGCGGGAGTGTCCCGGAGGGCTCTCGCGCGGCGACGAGCCGTTTCCTTTCGGAGAACGCCCTGACGGACACCTATTTCGAGCGGGCAAGGGCCCTCAACGAGATCGCGCTCGGCCGGGGCCAGACCCTGGCCCAGCTGGCGGTGACGTGGATCCTGCGTCAGCCGCAGGTGACGAGCGTGCTCGTCGGGGCAAGCAGCGTTCACCAGCTCGAACAGACCGTCGCCGCCCTCGACGCGCCGGCTCTCAGCGAGGCCGAGATCACCGGCATCGAACCGTTCGCGGTGCACGGCACCGGCCGGGACTCCTGATTGGGGTATCTGTACGCGCTCCTCGCGTCCCTGCTCTTCGGGCTCAACGGCTCGACGACGAAGGTCATCGTTGAGGCGGGGCTGTCCCCCGCGCAGCTGACCTTCGTCAGGGTCACGGTGATCATGGCGCTCGCGGGCGCCGTCCTGCTCGTGACGAACCGGCGGGCATTCCGCATCGACAGGAGCCAGCTCGCCGTCATGGCGCTGCTCGGCGTCGCCGGGGTCGCACTCATCCAGTGGTTCTACGCCGTCGCGATCAGTCTGCTCCCCGTCGGGATAGCGCTCATGCTCGAGTACTCCGGGGTGCTCCTGATCGCCCTCGTGGCGCGTTTCGCGTTCAAGGAGCGCGTCAAGCCACGAATCTGGTGGGCGATCGGGGGCGTCCTCGTGGGCATGGCCATCGTCGCGCAGATCTGGGCGAGCCCGCTGTCGACGCTCGGGGTCATCGCCGGCGTCGCGGCGGCGATCTGCCTCGCGATCTACTTCCTCGTCGGTGAGCGCCAGGTCGCGACCTCCTCGCCCCTCGCCGTCGCGTTCTGGTCGATGCTGTTCGCGAGCGCGTTCTGGCTGCTGTTCAGCGGATGGTGGCAGATCGGCCCCGCACTCCTCACGGAAACCGTGCACCTGCACGGCAACCTCGCGACCGTGGCAGCTCCGCTCTGGACACTCCTGCTCTGGAACGGGGTGCTCGGCTCCTTCGCCCCGTACCTGCTCTCGTATATGGCCCTCGCCCGCCTGACCGCGACGGCTGCGGGCATCGTGTCCGCGTCTGAGGTCATCTTCGCGTTCGCGTTCGCATTCCTCTGGCTCGGGGAAACACTCGACGGCGTCCAGGCGTTCGGCGCACTGCTCGTCCTCGCTGGAATCGTGGTGGCGCAGACGGCACGGGCCAACCGGCCCGTTGACCTGGACCTGGCCGGTCCCGGAGTCACCGGCGCCATCCAGCTGCCTTAGCGCTCCTGACATCCTCGTTTACCGGTGCCGACCGGGCAGCCGGTCGAATGTCGGGGGTCCCCCGTAGCGTGCTGAGCACAGCACCAGCTACCCGAGACCCCGCCACCCGGCACCGGAGGACCCCATGACCGACACCCCGTTCCTGGCCCCGCTTCGAGCCGCTCTCCCCGAGGTCGCGTCCGTTCGCGGCCTCGCCCTCGTCCCGGTGAAAGACGGTCTCTGGCGGGTCACCGGCCGTTCGGGCGCCGTCCTCGGCCACATCGAACGCAAGCTCGACGACCGCGGAGAGTCCTTCGCGGCCCGGCGGCTGCTCCCGGCCACCCGCACCCTCGATCTGGGCACCTTCTGGCAGCTGGCGGATGCCGCGGATTGCTTCCGCTAGCCCGCCGTGGCCACGGTGAGATATCCGACCACATTGAGGCACGCCGTCGGCAAAGCCGTCCAACCCGCCGCGCTCAGGATAAAGTGCCGCACATGACGTGGTGGAATAGTTTCGTATCCTGGCTCACGGCAGCCAGCAACCAGACCGTGGTGAACACAGCCGTAGTGTTCATTGTCGCGATCCTGATCGCCGGCGTTCTCACGGCCCTGATCGGGCGCGGCGCCATCAAGCAGCTCCTCGTCCAGCACGACAGGGAACTCAAGGCTGCGGCCATCGGCGCCCTCATCGATGCCGCAACCGAGGCATCCGTCTGGAATTCGCTCACCCCGCAGGAACAGGTCATGGCGGACCGTGCCGTCGGCCAGGCCGACATCCAGGTTCGCCTGCTTCCGATTCCCGGCGCCGGCGTCGCGGCCAACTGGGCCTCGCACCAGCTCAACGAGCTCAAGCGCACCTCGGCGACATTCGGCTACCAGCTCGAGCCCGCCCTGCTGGAATTCCGCGATCGACTGATCGAGTGGCAGGACAAGCCCCGCCGTACCCGCAAGGTGTTCCAGAGCGACCTCGACCGGTGGAAGACGCAGAACTCCACCTCGGAATCCAGCCTTCTCGCCCAGCAGGATGCGTGGGCAGCCCAGCAGCACCACGACCAGTTCAACGAGGCCCTTCCGGCAGCGCCCGTCCCCGCACCGCCCACGCCGAGTGTGCACGCGGCGAGCCAGTCCACGCCGTCGACGGAGACCCAGCGCCTCCTCGACGATGTCCAGGCCCTCGAGGTGCGTCCGGCACCGATCAACCACCCGTAGTCAGGCAGCCGTAGTCAGGCAGTAGCTCAGGTCAGGCAGTACCGCAGATCGCCCGGAGCATTCGATGCTCCGGGCGATTCGTGCTTAACGGCGTCCGGCGGGACGTACTGCAGGTGCCACGGGGCTCAGCGCCACCACTGGTCGAAGAGGGATGCCGGAACCTGGCGCTTGTGCTCCGTGTTCAGGAACCGTGCCTCGATCGCCGCAGCGACCTCCTCGTCGACGGGGAGGCCCTCGAGGTAGTCGTCGATCTGCTCGTAGCGCAGGCCGAGGTTGTCCTCATCGGTCTGGCCAGGATTGCCGTCGAGCAGGTCGGCCGTCGGCGCCTTGAGGTAGAGGTGCTTCGGCGCCCCGAGTTCGATGAGGAGCGCCCTGCCCTGGCGCTTGGTCAGGCCGGTGAGCGGCAGCACGTCCGCGCCGCCGTCCCCGTACTTGGTGAAGAAGCCCGTGACGGCCTCTGCGGCGTGATCGGTGCCGATCACGAGGAGTCCGCGCGCCCCGGCGATGGCGTACTGGGCGACCATCCGCTCCCTGGCCTTGGTGTTGCCCTTGTCGAAGTCGGGCAGCGTCTCGCCGGTGCTGTCCTCGTATTCGGCCGCGATGCCGTCGACCGCGCGCTGCACGTTGAAGGTGAGCGCGGTGTGCGGCTGGATGAAGTCGAGCGCGAGTTCGCCATCGGCGTCATCGTGCTGCACGGCATACGGCAACCGTACGGCGACGAACTCAAATTCCTGTCCGGCGTCGTCGAGCTCCTCGATTGCGATCTGGGCCAGTCGCCCGGCGAGGGAGGAGTCCTGTCCACCGCTGACGCCGAGGATCAGCCCCTTCGCACCCGAGCCCACCAGGTACTCCTTGAGAAAGTCCACCCGTCGTCGAATCTCGGTAGCCGGATCAATTGTCGGTGACACATGCAGTTCGGCGATGATGCGCGCCTGAAGTTCTCCCATGCATCGAATCTATCAAAACGGCCGGCCCGGCCGCCCGGCGAGAGGTGCTTTGTTCAGCGGCGTTTGTTCAGCGGGGTGTGTCCGGCGGGCTTTGTTTCATCCACGCGGAGGTCTTGACTGGAGCCATGCAGATCACGAAGGTGTCCGCGCGCATTCGGGACACGAGCGAAGCAGCGGAATTCTTCGAGAACGTCCTCCTCCTCACGGTCGACAGGACGGTCGCCAGGGAACCGACCACGATTGAGGTGCGCATCGGGACGACCCTGCTCGAACTCTCTGAGGACCAGGACGCCGTCGGCCGGCACCACCTGGCCGTCACGATCCCCTCGAACACGTTCGCAGCAGCCCGGCAGTGGCTCGAGCCCCGATCCGCCCTGATCGGCACTCCCGATGCCGACGAGTTCGAGTTCGCAGCCTGGAACGCCCGCTCGCTCTACTTCACTGGGCCGGACCGCTCGGTCCTCGAGTTCATCGTCCGTCGCGACCTCGACAACAACACCCGCGGCGCATTCACGAGCGCCGACCTGCTCTGCATCAGCGAGGTCGGCGTCGCGACGGACGACGTGCTTGCGACGGCCGAATTCCTGAAGACCGAAGCGGATGTCCGGCCGTACGCCGGTGAGCCCGGCCGCAGCTTCGCACCGGTCGGAGACACCGACGGCCTGCTGATCCTCGTCTCACCCGGCCGTCCCTGGTTTCCCACCACGGACCGCGGGGCGTCAAGCGGGCCGATCCTGGTCGAGGCCACGGGACCCCGGCCGGGAGAGTACCCGCTGGGCGCCGGAAGCCTGCTCCGGATCCGATGAATGGGTGTCGTGGCATCCGCTGCGCGGAAATGCCGTGCGTGGTGTGGTGTGGTGCCCCCGGTTGGAATCGAACCAACGACAAGCGGATTAGAAGGCCGCTGCTCTATCCACTGAGCTACGGGGGCGCGGAGCGCTTCAACGATACCGCAGACCCAGACCCCGCCGCCCCGGCCATCCGCCGGCCAGGCCCGGCCCGGGCTCGCTGGCGGGCCGGGGACCGCGTCGGACCCCGCCGCTAGACTCGGACCATGACAAAAAGCAGTGACCGGTTGGTCTGGATTGATTGCGAGATGACCGGGTTAGACCTGGAAAACGATGAATTGGTGGAGATTGCCGTGGTCATCACCGACTACGACCTCAACGTGATCGACCCGGGCCTCGACATCATCATCAAGCCGAACGCCTCCGCGCTCGCGAATATGAACGACTTCGTGCGCAACATGCACACGACCTCCGGCCTCATCGAGGAGATCCCGAACGGGGTCAGCGCCGCGGAAGCCGAATTCGAGGTCCTCGAGTACGTGCTCAGGTTCATTCCCGCGGAGCAGAAGGCGCCGCTCGCCGGAAACTCGATCGGAACGGACCGCTCGTTCCTCGCGAAGTACATGCCGCGCCTCGACAACCAGCTGCACTACCGTAACGTCGATGTCTCCTCCATCAAGGAACTCGCCCGTCGCTGGTACCCGCGGGTGTACTTCAACGCCCCGGTGAAGGACGGCGGGCACCGCGCACTCGCAGACATCCTCGAGTCGATTCGCGAACTCGCGTACTACCGCCAGACCGTGTTCGTGGCCGACCCCGGACCCACGAGCGACGAGGCAAAAGCGAGCGCGGCAGAAGCCGTGTCAGCATTCACTCCAAACGTGTAATAGAATTCTTGAGTTGCCGCTGCTCCTTCGGGAAAAGCGCAGCACATGGTGGTTGTAGCTCAGTTGGTAGAGCGTCCGGTTGTGGTCCGGAAGGTCGCGGGTTCAAGCCCCGTCAGTCACCCCAAGTAGAGCAGGCATCCGTTCAGCACCTCACGATCAGTACTGTGTGAAATCAACACTGTGAGATGCTGAACGGATGCCGCAGCTCAGCCCCGATGAATTCAGTCACGAGGAATTCGAGAAGGTCGTCGTCGACGAGCTGGATCTCCTGCCCGACGACATGGTCGACGGGCTCGAGAACGTCATCTTCGTGGTCGAGGATCGTCCGGAGGACGGCTCCCTCGACACGCTCGGCCTCTACGACGGCGTCGCCCTGACACACCGCGACCAGTACGGTTTCGGCGAGATGCCGGACCGCATCATCCTGTACCGGGAGTCCCTGCTCGCGATCGTCGACTCCCTCGATGAGCTCCGCGATCAGGTGCACATCACCCTCGTGCACGAAATCGGCCATTTCTACGGGATCGATGACGACAGGCTGCACGAGCTCGGCTGGGGATGACCCGCACTTGTTAGCCTCGACTCATGAGTAAATTCCGGCCCGGCCGCGCCCTGGGTATCACGGTCGGTGCCCTGGCGATCCTTGTCATCGGCGTCTACGGGCCCGCGACGCTCCTCGGGCCGCTCCCGATGGTGAAGGCGACCGTGGTGTCGGCACCGGCCGCCGCGACAGCCGCCACTCCCCCGGTGCTCCCTGCCGCGGGCACGAGCGCCGTCGTGAGCCTCGTGCCGCCGGCCGCCGGCGCGGCAACGACCGCGACGACGGTCGCGACCACCCCGATCGCCGCAGCGGGCAGCACAACCCCGCTGCCGATGGCCGCCGCGGCGAAGATCGTCGCCGCCCTGGTCGTGCTCTCGGCCAAGCCCCTCGACGCCGGCGCCGCAGGGCCCGGGGTGCCGATCACGCCGGCCGACTACCAGGACTACCTCGACTACGTGGCCAACGGTGCCCGCACGGTCATCGTCTTCCCCGGCGAAACCTGGACGCAGCAGGAACTCCTGCAGGCGATGATCCTCGGTTCGAGCAACAACCACGCGGATACCCTCGCCCGGTGGGCCTTCGGCTCCCTCGACGCCTACGTCACGGCCGCCAACGCCTGGCTCACGAAGGAGGGCCTGGCCGGCATCCACGTCGCGGACGCCACGGGCCTCGCGGATGCGAGCGTCGGGACCGGAACGGACCTGGCGCGGCTCGCGGGCCTCGCTGCGACCAACCCGGTGATCAGCCAGATCCTCGCGAGCCCGGCATCCGCCCTCGTCGGCCAGCGCGGAGTCGACAACACGACCGCCTACCTGCCGGAGGAGGGCATCACCGGCCTCTCCCGCAGCTACACGGACGCCGGCGGCGTCTGTTTCCTGTTCACCGCAAGCGTGGGAACCGCGCCGGCGGCCTTCACCTTCGCCGGTGCCGTGATCGGCGAGCCGGACTACGACACGCTGACGACCGACCTGAAGGCGCTCATGGCCAGTGCAAAGGCCGGAGTCACCGACCTCCCGATCCTCGCGGAGGGCGCGGCGTACGTGCGTTTCGACGCTCCCTGGGACGCGACGGCCTCTGGCGTCGTGAAGACGGCCAAGACCCGCTTCGGCTGGCAGGCCGCTCCGGTAGGAGCACCCGCGCTTGACCTGGACGCGTTCGCGACCGGCCGCTCCGGTACGACGGTCGGCCGGGTCACCGTGGATGCGAGCGGGGAGGCCGTGACCTCACCCCTCGTGCTCGATACGACGATCAGCGCCCCCGGACCCGGCTGGCGCCTGCTCAACCCGGTGCCGATGATCTCGGCACTCCTGGAGCAGTAGCGGCTACTCCGGCTGGTCTTCCGGCACGTACGGGTCGCTGTCCGTCGCGTCGAAGCGGTAGCGCACATGGATCCGGCCCTGCACGTCGCGTTCGTCGACCTCGTCGTACCAGAACAGGGTCTCGATGCCCTCGACGAGCGAGACCATGCTGATCCGGCTGTCATGCGCGCCCCGCACGAGGACTCGGGAATCGACCTGTCCCTCGAGGGGGCCATCGATGAATTCGGCGGTGTAGAACACTTCTTCGGGAGCTGGACTAGTCATGACCTAACGCTAGTCCGATTTCCCCGATCTCCCCGATTTCCCCGATCTCCACGGAGGCCGGGGGTCCCGTCGAGTTCGATCGTCGCCCATCGTCCGGGTTCCTCCCGCACGAGGAATCCCTGCCATTCTGCCTGCCACTGGTCCCAGTGCGACCGGAATGCCTCACCGTCCCGCGCGAGGGCCCGCTGCTTGCGTTCCTCGTCGTCGGCAGTGAGCCAGATCCGTACGTCGCTCAGGCCGGCATTGGCCGCTGAGAGCGTGCCGCAGCCCTCGACGAGGAGCGGAAGGGCCGGGTCGACCGGATGCCATTCCGCAGGCGCGTCCGCTCCCCAGTCATAGCGGCGCCAGGCGCCGGGCAGTCCGGCCCGGAACGGGTGCAGCACGTGTTCGGTCAGGTGTGCGCTCGCGGCGGCCAGTCCGTTCCAGCCTGGATAGATGTCGTCGAGACGGATGAGTGCGGGCCGCACTCTCGTCGGCCCGGCGGTCGACGGCCAGGCGTCGAGGATGCGGTCGGCGAGGGTGCTCTTGCCCGCACCGCTCGGCCCGTCGATCAGGATCACGATGGGCCCGGCATCCGCCCTCTGGAACGCCGCGATCGCCGCCAGCACCGGGGCGAGCAGCACCTGGTCAGGAGAGGACAAAATGCCACGTCCCCGCCCAGACCGCAACCGCGATCGCGATGCCGGCGATACCGAGGCCGAGGCCGAGCATCACGGCGTCCCCTGCCCCGATCGCCGATGCGCGTGCCCAGGTGCGCGGCGCCGTCCCGAAGCCGCGGGCCTCCATAGCCGTTGCGAGCTTGCTCCCGCGGCGTACCGAGATGACGAGCAGGGCGAAGGCCGGCCCGAAGAAGCGGCGGAGGGCCCCGATCGGTCCGCCGCCGTCGCCGACACCCCGTGCGCGCCTGGCGAGGCTGAGGAAGCGCCAGTCTTCGATGAACATGCCGACGAGACGCAGGCCGGCGAGTCCGCCGAGCACGAACCGGGCCGGCAGGCGCAGCACCTGCGCGAGCCCGTCGGCGAGGTCGGTGGGGTCCGTCGTGGCCAGGAGGACGATTCCCGGCAGGCCGATCGCGAGTACCCGGAGCGCGATGGCCAGGCCGAGCTGGACCGAGCCGTCCGTCACCGTCACGAAACCGATTGTCAGGAGCACCGCTCCGGAGTCGCGGCCATACAGCACCGTCGTCAGGCCCGCGAAGGGCGCTGCGATCCACAGCGTCGACGTGCGCAGCCAGAATTGCCGCGCGCTCAGCCCGCACCAG
>NZ_JASJVF010000046.1:0-18131 GCF_035019805.1 Cryobacterium sp. 10I1 | reverse complement strand
TGCTGAAGCCGAGCGCCTTGGACATGTCGCGCACGGCGCAGCCTCGACCAGATGGACGGCTGGCTCCCCGGCTCCGACGGAGCGCACCTGCGCGGCGGCGCCGAAATGGCCGCCCGGTTCGCGCGCTATCCCGGCGCGGTCGCGAACACCGTTCCGCTCGCCGCCGAACTCGCCTTCTCGCTACGCCGGGCGCGCCCCCGCCTTCCCCGCCAGGATGTCCCTGCGGGGCACACACCGATGACCTGGTTGCGGTCCCTGGTCACGGACGGCGTCGCCGAGAAGTACCCGGGAGCTTCTCCGTCGGTGCTCGAGCGCATCGAGAAGGAACTCGCGGTCATCGAGGCCAAGGACTTCCCCGGCTACTTCCTGATCGTGCACGACATCGTCCGGTTCGCGCGCAGCCGCGGCATCCTCTGTCAGGGCCGCGGCTCTGCGGCGAACTCGGCCGTCTGCTTCGTGCTCGGCATCACCGCGGTCGACTCCATCTTCTACCGGCTCCCCTTCGAACGCTTCCTGTCGAGCCTTCGCGACGAGGAGCCGGACATCGACGTCGACTTCGACTCCGACCGGCGCGAGGAGGTCATCCAGTACGTCTACAGCCGTTACGGCAGGCTCAACGCGGCCCAGGTAGCGAACGTCATCACCTACCGGCCGAAGGTCGCCGTGCGCGACATGTCCAAGGCGCTCGGCTTCAGCACGGGCCAGCAGGACGCCTGGTCCAAGCAGGTCGAGCGCTGGAGCGAATCCGCCTCGAGTCCGGAACACGACATCCCCCCGCTCGTGACCGACCTCGCCGAGCAGCTGCTCGGCTCCCCCAGGCACCTCGGCATCCACTCCGGCGGCATGGTCCTGACCGACCGCCCCGTCGGCGAGGTCTGCCCGATCGAGCCGGCCAGGATGGACAACCGGACAGTGCTGCAGTGGGACAAGGACGACTGCGCCTGGATGGGCCTGGTGAAGTTCGACCTGCTCGGACTCGGCATGCTCGCGGCCATCCAGTACACCTTCGACCTCACCGCAGAACACCTCGGCGAGACCTGGACCCTCGCGACCATCCCCCGCGAGGAAGCCGGCGTCTACGACCAGCTCTGCCGGGCGGACTCCGTCGGAGTCTTCCAGGTCGAGAGCCGCGCCCAGATGGGCACCCTGCCCCGCCTCCAGCCGCGCCGCTTCTACGACCTCGTCGTCGAGATCGCCCTGATCCGGCCGGGGCCCATCCAGGGCGGCGCCGTGCATCCCTACATCCGGCGCAAGCTCGGCCAGGAACCGGTGACGTACCTGCACCCGAAACTCGAGCCCGTGCTCGAACGCACACTCGGCATCCCGCTCTTCCAGGAGCAACTCATGCAGATGGCCATGGCCGTCGGCGGGTGCTCCGGCGAGGACGCCGACCTGCTCCGTCGCGCGATGGGATCCAAGCGCGGCATCGAGAAGATCTCCACCCTCCGCGACCGGCTCTACGCCGGGATGGCGTCGAACGGCATCACCGGGGACGTGGCCGACACGATCTACGCCAAGATCGAGGCCTTCGCCAACTTCGGCTTCGCGGAGAGCCACTCGATCAGCTTCGCCCTGCTCGTGTACGCGAGCGCCTGGTTGCGCCTGCACTACCCCGGCGCCTTCCTGGCCGCCCTCCTCCGCGCCCAGCCGATGGGCTTCTACTCTCCGCAGTCGCTCGTCGCGGACGCCCGCCGCCACGGCGTCACCGTGCTCCGTCCGGACATCCTCCGATCGGGCGCCGACGCGGGCCTCGAAACCACCGACGGTCCCCCGACAGTTCGCCGTTCGGTGTGCCTGTGCCCAGAGCAGCCTCCGGTGCCTCCCTTCGACCGAGCTGTTCCGCCGGACTGGGCAGACCACCGCAGGGACGGCGACTTCGCGGTGCGCCTCGGCCTGGCCGAGGTCTCCGGCATCGGCGGCGACCTGGCGGGCCGCATCGTCGCAGAGCGCGGCCTCAACGGGCCGTACCTGTCGATGGCGGATGCCGCGGGGCGGGTCGGCCTGAACACGGAACAGCTCGAGGCGCTCGCCGCCGCCGGTGCTTTCTCCGGTCTCGGGCTCGAACCGCGGACCGCGCTGTGGACGGCCGGAGAGGCGGCGACCGAACGACCGAACCACCTCAGCGGAACCGCCGTCACCGTGCAGCCGCCTCTGCTCGACCTGCTCAGCCCCGTCGAACAGGTCGTCTATGATCTCTGGGCAACCGGCATCTCCCCGGACGACCATCCGATCAGCCACGCGCGCGCGGGCCTGGCCGCTCGCGGTGCCCTTCCGATCGACCGGCTTCCCGCCGCCGAGTCCGGACGCCGGATCCAGGTCGGCGGCGTCGTCACCCACCGGCAGCGCCCGTCGACCGCCGGCGGGGTGACCTTCCTCAATATCGAGGATGAAACCGGGACTCTCAACGTCATCGCCGGAATCGGCGTCTGGAACCGCTACCGAAGAATCGCGAGGGAATCGCCCGCGCTCGTGGTGCGCGGCATCCTGGAGCGTTCCCCGGAGGGCGTCACGAATCTCCTCGCCGACAAATTCGAAACCCTCACCCTCGCGGCGCCGACGACCTCCCGGGATTTCCGCTGAGAGAGCCGTCCCTCTCCCGTGGGTCTTCGGCTAACGTCGAACGGGTGAATGACGATCGATACGGACAGGACGCCCTGAGGCCGGGCTGGCGCGAGGTGGGACGGAAGGTCATCCCGACCCACGACGCCGTCCGCGACCTCGTCGTCGAAGAAGTCGCCACGGGGTTCTGCGGCGCCATCGTGCGCCTCGAGAAGCAGATCGTGACCCTCGAGGACCGGCACGGCGCGCTCCGGCTCTTTCCCCTCGGCTCAGCGTTCCTGATCGACGGGGAGCCCGTCCGACTCGTCGTGCCCGCCAGGGCGGCCCAGCAACGCGCCCGGACGGCATCCGGTTCCCTGGCCATGGCCGCGACCCGCGCGCGGGTCGCCCGCGGCAGCCGGATCTTCGTCGAGGGTCGGCACGACGCCGAACTCGTCGAGAAGGTCTGGGGCGCCGACCTCCGGATCGAGGGCGTCGTCGTCGAATACCTCGAGGGAGTCGACAACCTCGAGGAACTCCTCACCGAATTCAGCCCGGGACCAGGCAGGAAGGTCGGCGTGCTCGTCGACCACCTCGTACCAGGGTCCAAGGAGAGCCGGATCGCCGAGAACGTCGCTCGCGGCCCGCACGGGCGGAGCGTCCTCGTGGTCGGGCACCCCTACGTCGACGTCTGGCAGGCCGTCAAACCCGAGCGACTCGGGATGAAGGACTGGCCGACGATCCCCCGCACGGTCGAGTGGAAACACGGGATCTGCGAGCACCTGGGCTGGCCGCACGAGGACCAGGCCGACATCGCCAGGGCCTGGCAACGCATCCTGGGCCGGGTCCGGTCGTATGCCGACCTCGAGGCCGCATTCCTCGGCAGGGTCGAACAGCTCATCGACTTCGCGACCGTCGATTGACAGGTGGGCTGAATACCGCCCCTGTTCGGGCGAAATATTCATAAAACGTAACGGTTATGACTCGAATTCGCCCCAAATCCGGTTCTTACCGAGCGAAGTGGTCTAGTCTTGTCCCAGTAGTTGTAGTGCTTGCACGTCTTAAAACGCACGGACTTCGGTCCATGCGGCGTATTCCTTTCGGAAGCGGACGACGAATACCGCGACGAACGGCCCCGACAGTCGGGGTCGGTCTAACACTCCTGGAGGAGTTTCAAAAATGGCAACAGGTACCGTGAAATGGTTCAACGCTGAAAAGGGCTTCGGATTCATTGCTCCCGACGACGGAAGCGCCGACGTGTTCGCGCACTACTCCGCGATCGCTTCCAATGGCTACAAGTCCCTCGACGAGAACCAGAAGGTCGAGTTCGAGGTAACCCAGGGCCCCAAGGGTCCCCAGGCCGAGAACATCCGCGCCCTCTGATTCTGCTCAGTGCTGAATCAGCACACTGCTTGAACTGCGTCTGACCGAGGTCATTCGCCCAGAGAGCTCCAGTAATGCCCCCGCTTCGGCGGGGGCATTACTTCGTTAAGCCGAAGCTTTTCTCGCCGCCGCCCTAGTCTGCGCGGCCGTCTCCGACGAAACGCTCGACCCGCCGGTCCGGCACCAGCCAGATGAGTGCGGCGATCGCGAAAACGCCCATGGACACGAGCGGCTGCACCAGGGCGAGCAGAATCCCGGCCAGGTAGATGAAGGGCGAGCCCTTGCCCTTCCAGTCCCGTCCGAGGGCCCTGGCGAGGGCTCCGTCGGCGCCCTGGTAACGGATCAGGGTCCGCTGCAGGATGTAGAACGCCACGGCGGCCAGGAGCAGCGTGAACCCGTAGACCATGACCGGGACCTCGGCGAAGCCGGACTCGTCGCTCCACCTCGTAGCGAAGGGGAACAGGGAGAGCCAGAACAAGAGGTGCAGGTTCGCCCAGAGGATGCCGCCGTTCACGCCGGAGGCGAGGCGCAGCAAGTGGTGGTGGTTGTTCCAGTAGATCCCGATGTAGAGGAAACTCAGCAGGTAACTGAACAGCGTGGGCAGGATGGTCACGAGCCCCTGCCAGGTCGGTTCCTCCGGGACCCGGATCTCGAGCACCATGATCGTGATGATGATGGCGAGCACGCCATCGCTGAACGCTTCGAGCCTGTTCTTGGTCATGTGCCTCCGGTCCCTGTCGTCCGTTCAGGTGCGCTGAGGGCATCATCCCAGATTCCGTTCGCCCTGTCAGGAGCCGGATTTCGCACAACCTGTCCGGCCGTCGGTGGCAGACTCAGGGCATGAGTGAGCGCACCCTGATCCTGCTGCGGCACGCCAAGTCCGACTGGTCCGGCGAGGTCTCCGACCTCGAGCGCCCGCTCGCCGAACGGGGACTGCGCCAGGCGCCGCTCGCCGGAGCGTGGCTCGCCCGCAATATCGGGCACATCGATCTCGCGGTCGTCTCCCCCGCGCACCGCGCTCGCAGCACCTGGGAAATCGCCGAGGGTGAACTGACGGAATCGCCGCCGACCGTGGTCGACAGCCGCGGCTATGCGGCATCCGCCGACGAACTGCTCGACGTCGTCAGGGAGCTTCCCGACGAGGACCACACGGTCGTTCTCGTCGTGCACAATCCCGGGATCACCGGCCTCGCCGAACTCCTCACCGGAACGTGGATACCGATGCCGACCAGCACCCTCGCCGTGCTGGGCTTGGCCGGACCGTGGTCTGACGCCGGCAGGCGACCGGCCGAGATCCTGGCGACCGGGCGCCCGCCGGAAGACTTTCCGCACCGTCACCGCGCTCAGTGAGGGGACGGTCGTCGACTAGTTGACGAGGTCCTGCCAGCCGTCACCGTCGACGTACTCGAAGATGAGGTTGGTCTCGGTGTGCGCGACAGCAGGATGCTCGGCGAGATGTTCGAGCACGAAGTCACGCAGCGCGGACGCGTTCGCCGCCGCGACGTGCAGGAGGTAGTCGTCGGCCCCCGCGGTGTGGAAGAGACCGATGACGCCGGGCCAGTGCGGAGCGGCATTACGGAAGTCGTCGATCTGCACCCGGGCGTGTTTGACGAGCCGCACGGAAATGAGCGCCTGCAGGGAGGCTCCGAGGGCTGCGAGGTCGATGTTCGCCCGGTACCCGCGGATGTGGCCCAGCTGCTGCAGCCGGCGCAACCGGAGCGACACGGTTGACTCGGCGACACCGATCTCGGCAGCCAGTGCGGCGCCGGAGGCCCGCGCGTTGACCGAGAGGGCCTTCAGCAATGCCCGGTCGACCCTGTCGATTTCGGCTTTCTTCGGTTCCATCAGTCACACTCTTTCGTCCCTAAGAGCTTATGCGACGAATCATTCCTTGACGCAAGGGTCTGCGCCCGGACCGGGTAACGATCGAGGATCGATCGCGCGAGGCGGTGGCTTCAGCTGCGGCCGAGGCGGCGACGCAGCAAGTCGATCCGGTTCTGCAGCTGGGTCACGCTCGCCTGGGCAACTGCGGGTCCCCCGCAGACCCGCCGTAGTTCGGCGTGTACGATCCCGTGCGGCTCATTCGCGAGTTTCGACCACATGCCCACGAGACTCGCGAGCAAGGTCCGCTGTTCCTTGAGGGTGCGGTAAAGCGGCGGCGGTTCCTCGGGGGCGATCTCGCCCGTGACCGGGTTCTTTCGCCGGTCGGTCGACCGTTTGGCCTGGCGGGACTGCCGTTGCCGGAGCAGCTCAGAAACCTGTTCCGGCTCGAGGAGTCCGGGGATGCCGATGAAGTCGAATTCCTCGTCCGTTCCCGGTTCGGCGAGTTGGCCGAACTCGTCGCCGTCGAACATGACCATGTCGAAGGTCGCCTGGGAGTCGATCGCCTGCCAGGTGAACTCGTCCTCGCCGAGTCCGTCCGACCCCTTCTCATCCCGGTTCGCCGCGGCGACCATCGCATCTTCGGGGTTGTACATCCCGTCGTCGCCGTCGTCCCTGTTGCTCCGGTCGAGCGCGTGGTCGCGTTCGAGTTCGAGGGCGTTGGCGAGGCTCAGCAGGCTCGGCACGTTGGGCAGGAAGATCGAGGCCGTCTCGCCGCGCCGTCTGGCGCGCACGAAGCGGCCGATGGCCTGCGCGAAGAACAGGGGTGTCGATGCGCTCGTCGCGTAGACGCCGACGGCGAGCCGGGGAACGTCGACACCCTCTGACACCATCCGGACGGCGACCATCCAACGCCGGGTGTTCTTCGAGAACTCGTCGATCCGGTCGCTCGACTCCTTCTCGTCAGAAAGCACGACGGTCACCGGTTCCCCGGAGATCTCCTCGAGGATGGTGGCATACGCGCGTGCGGCTGACTGGTCCGTTGCGATGACGAGGCCGCCGGCGTCCGGGATGCCGTGCCGGACCTGGGTGAGGCGCGAGTCAGCGGCGCGCAGCACGGCGGGGATCCACTGCCCGGTCGGCTCGAGCGCCGTACGCCAGGCCTGGCTCGTGATGTCCTTGGTGTTGCCCTCGCCGAGTTTGGCTTCCATCTCGTCGCCGGCACGCGTGCGCCACTTCATGTGCCCGGCGTAGACCATGAACATGACCGGGCGCACGACGCCGTCGGCAAGGGCGCGACCGTAGCCGTAGTTGTAGTCACTCTGCGAGAGACGGATGCCGTGCTCGTCCGGCAGGTAGCTGACGAAGGGGATGGGCGAGGTGTCTGACCGGAACGGGGTCCCGGTCAGGGAGAGGCGGCGGGTCGCCGGTTCGAAGGCCTCCCGGATCGCATCGCCCCAGCTGAGGGCGTCGCCCCCGTGGTGCACCTCGTCGAGGATGACGAGGGTGCGGCTGGACTGGGTGAGCTCGCGGTGCAGGGCGGCCCGGCTGGCGACCTGAGCGTACGTGACGGCGACACCGTGGAAGTGGTTGCCGTAACGCCCGTCCGCGTTCTTGAACGAGGGGTCGAGGCGGATGCCCGCGCGAGCGGCGGCATCCGCCCACTGGCGCTTGAGGTGTTCGGTCGGGGCTACGACGGTGATGCGGTCGATCAGGTGCCGCGCACGAAGCTCGGAGGCGAGCCGCAGTGCGAACGTGGTCTTGCCTGCTCCCGGTGTCGCGGCGGCGAGGAAGTCACGGGGCTGGTGCACGAAATAGGCGGCCAGGGCCTCTTCCTGCCAGGCGCGCAGCTTGGTCGCGGTACCCCAGGCGGCCCGGCCGGGGAACGACGGGGACAGGTGTTCGGCTGCACTCGTTCCCTGGTTCGGTTCGAACGCTGCTGAGGTAGTCACTTCAATAGAACCTAGCAAGGTGAACCGACAGTTTCGTGCAAACGAGGAGAATGGACTGATGACAACGCCATTGCATCCCTGGTCGCGGTACGTAGCCGTCGGCGATTCCTTCACGGAGGGTGTCGGGGATCCCGAGCCCGCGTGCCCGGGAGGATTCCGCGGCTGGTCAGACCGCGTCGCCGAGGTACTCAGCCAGGGCTCGACGGACTTCGCGTATGCGAATCTCGCCGTGCGCGGCAAACTGATCCGGCAGGTCATGGACGAGCAGCTGGAGCAGGCCCTCGACGTGCATCCGGACCTGATCACCTTCTCGGCAGGCGGCAACGACGTGATCCGACCGGGGTCAGACCCCGACGAGATCGCCGCCCGGTGCGATGAGGCCGTGCGCCTGCTCAGCCGCGACGGAGCCACGATCGTGCTGTTCACGGGCGCCGATGTCGGGTTCGCCCCGGTCTTCCGCGGGATCCGCGGCAAGATCGCGATCTACAACGAGAACATCCGTGCCGTCGCTGCGCGCTACGACTGCGTCGTCGCCGACCTGTGGGCCCTCACCGAGATCCAGGACGCACGGATGTGGGCGCCCGACCGGCTGCACCTGAACGCCCTCGGACATCACACCGTCGCCCGGATGGTGCTTGACGTGCTCAACGTGCCCAACAGTCTCGAACCCTCCGAGCCCGAGCCGTTGCCCGCGCAGACCTGGCGCCAGGCGCGCAGCGAGGACATGGTCTGGGCGCGGGAGTATCTCGTGCCGTGGGTGCTGCGCCGCATCAGGCACCAGTCGTCCGGGGACCACGTGCTGCCCAAACGCCCGGAGGCCGGGCCGTTCCGCCAGGCCGTCAAGTAGCCCAGCTCTTCACACAGCGCAGAGGCGTCAGCGGGACGCGAGGAGTTCGCCAGGGTGCGTGAAGCGCCAGCCGGGTCCGGGATCGCTGAGTGTGCCGTCCAGCACCAGGGGCACACTGATCTTCTGGGTGCCGACCACGAAGTCGAGAGACCCGACGGCGTCTCCGTCCGAGCCGACCCCGACCGAACGGGCCGTTGCGACGCCCGTGACGGCCGTGTCAGACCAGACGAGGGCGGATACCTTCTCGGCGGCCACGACCGAACCGTTCTGCCCCCAGACGCTCGCGTACGCTCCATAGGACGCACCGGCTTCGGTCAGGGTGACCTCACGGAAGCCGGGTTTGACGCTCTCGATGAGCCGCCCGATGTCGGCGTCGAGGGTGTCGTGGGTGGTCCCGCCGAGCAGGACCCCGACGAGGGTCACGGTCGTGTCTCCGACGGTGAAGTCCGCGGAGAAGAGCAGGCACGCGCCGGCTTCGTCCGTCGTCCCGGTCTTGATGCCGTCGACACCGTGCTCGCCGAGCATCTCGTTGGTGTTGGTCACCGTCCCGATCGTCGGCAGCGTGGCCGTCTTCTCCGAGACGATCGAGGCGAGCGCCGGGTTCTTCAGCACGAGTTTGCCGATCTCGACGAGGTCGGCCGGCGTGCTGGCGCTCAGCGGCGAAATCCCGCTCGTGTCCGCGATCGTGGTCCCGGTCAGGCCATGGTCGGTGAGCCAGGCCCTGGCGACCTTCAGATACGCGTCGACAGAACCGAACGCCCAGTTCGCGAGGGTGATGCTGTAGTTGTTCGCGGAGGGCAGCAGCATGCCCTCGAGGGCCTGGCGCTGGCTCAGCACCATCCCGGACACGACGGGGGCGACCGAGCCGTCCTGGGCCAGCACGTCGTAGTAGATCTGCACATCGGCGTCGGTGAACTTCACGTCGGGACCGGCCTCGGTGGCCGCGAGCGGCTTCGCCTCGAGCAGCACGAGGGAGGTGACCATCTTGGTGATGCTCGCGATCGGCACGGCGGCCTGGCTGCCGTTGGAGCCGAGCACCCCGTCGTAGCCCACGGCGCCGATCGCGCCCTCCCCGATTCCCGGCCATTTCATTGCCGTCGCCGGCTGGGTGAGCGCGGCAGGCTGCGTGAGCGTCGCCGCCGACGCTGGAAGTGCTGCGGCACTCGTTGTCGCGAAGTAGCCCCCGAGGAGGATCACGACGAGCAGGCCCCCGAGGACCGCGAATCGGCGACGCAGGATGGTGGAACGACTCGCGGAAGGCATCCGCTCACTTTACCGATCCACGGATAGGGAAACGCTGGACACCGCGGCGCGGCGCAGTCCCGGTCAGCGCAGCGCGTACAGTGCGACCGCGCTCGCGGATGCGACGTTGAGCGAGTCGACGCCGTGCAGCATCGGGATCGTGACGACCGTGTCCGCGACAGAGAGCGCCTGCCTGCTGAGCCCGTCGCCCTCGGCGCCGAGCACGATCGCGAGCCGCTCCGGCGGGTCGATCGCGAAGTCGTCGAGGCTCACCGCGTTGTCCGCGAGGGCGAGTGCTGCGAGGTGGAAGCCGGCTTCGTGCAGCAGAGGAACGGCTTCGTCCCACTCGGGGAGCCGGGTCCAGGGCACCTGAAGCACCGTGCCCATGCTCACGCGCACGCTGCGCCGGTAGAGCGGGTCGGCGCAGCGCGGGGTGATCAGAACGGCGTCGGCGCCGAGTCCGGCGACCGAGCGGAAGATAGCGCCGACGTTGGTGTGGTCGACGATGTCCTCGAGGATCACGATCCGGCGGGCGCCCCTGACCAGATCGGACACCGGCGCGAGCACGGGTCGGTGCATCGCGGCGAGTGCCCCCCTGTGCAGGTTGTACCCGGTCAGTTCTTCGAGCACGGATGCCGCGCCGACGTAGATCGGCACGTCCGGCCAGTCGGCGAGCAGTTCGAGGGCGTCGGGCAGCCACTGCTCCTGCAGGAGCACCGAGCGGGGGCGATGTCCGGCCTCGAGGGCGCGCGCGATGACCTTGGTCGACTCGGCGATGTACAGGCCGCCCGCCGGTTCGGACTTCCGCCGGAGTGCGACATCCGTGAGCTGGGAGTAGTCGGCAAGACCGGGAAGGTCGAGGGAGTCGATGTGGATGATCTGCACGGTGATTTGCCTTTCGAAGGAGAACACGTCCAGACTGCCAGTTGTCTCACCCGGTCACGTACTCGAGGTCACGTACCCGAGTTCTGTAACAAGGACGAAAACTGGCCAGCTTAGACTCGGAGTGGACAGGACGGAGCGTTATGACCACCGAGACGATTCCCGTCGCGGGCGAGGTTTCGGCCGACACCCTTGACACGGTCGCCGAACTCCTGCGCGGAAAGCGTGCTGCGGTGCTGACCGGCGCCGGGCTCAGCACGGATTCGGGCATCCCCGACTATCGGGGGAAGGGCGCGCCGGTCCGCACCCCGATGAACTATCAGACCTTCATCGACGACCCCAGGGCCCGGGTCAGGTACTGGGCGGGCAGCCACCTCGGCTGGCGTCGGTTCCGCGCAGCTGAGCCGAACCTCGGGCACCGTTCGCTCGTCGCCCTCGAGGCCCATGGTGTCATCTCCGGCGTGATCACCCAGAACGTCGACGGGCTGCACACCAGGGCCGGTTCCCGCTACGTCGTCGACCTGCATGGCTCGATGGATCTCGTCGTCTGCCTCGGCTGCGGCCAGGCCTTCGACAGGGAGAGCATCGCGGCCCGCCTCGAAGCCGACAACCCGTCCCTGCGGCGGCCGGACTCCACCCGTCTCGCACCGGACGGTGACGCCGACGTCACCGACCTCACGGGCTTCGTCATCCCCGCGTGCACGGTCTGCGGCGGGATGCTCAAGCCCAACGTGGTCTTCTTCGGCGAGCTCGTGCCGACGGTCAAGTTCGTCGAGGCCACCGCCCTCGTCGCCGGGGCCCAGGCGCTCATCGTCGCCGGATCGTCTCTCGCGGTGAATTCGGGCATCCGCCTGCTCGAACAGGCCCGCCGGCGCAAACTGCCGATTATCGTCATCAATCGGGGCGTGACCAAGGGAGACGCGCGCGCACTGGTTAAGCTGGAAGCCGGCACCTCCGAGGTGCTGGCCGGGCTCGCCGAACGCCTCACGGGGTAGAGGAGGTCCTGGTCGCCAGACGGGACAGCGCCAGACAGGACAGCGCAGACAGGGGCCACGCGAGACCATGCACCGGTTGCAGACCAGGCTTTCGATCGTCCGACACGGCCAGACCGACTGGAACCTCGCCACCCGGATCCAGGGCCGCACCGACATCCCACTGAACTCGACGGGACGGGCCCAGGCCGCCGAGACCGGCCTGCGGCTCCTCAAGCGCAGCCGCGCGGGGTTGGCGCCCAGCCTCGACGGCGGCCTGACCGAGAGCTCCGCCGCCTGGGAGAAGATCGTCTCGAGCCCGCTCGACCGGGCCGCGGAAACCGCCCGCATCATCGCGGGGGAACTCGGCCTGCCGCGGCCGGAGATCATCGACGACCTCACCGAGCGTCACCACGGCCACATCGAGGGCCTCACGTTCGCAGAACGGCAGCGCCAGTTCCCGAACGGGATGCCGGTGCCCGGCCTCGAGTCGCGCCAACAGGTCCTCGACAGGGTGCTTCCGGCCCTCGGCCGCGTGGCCGAGGAGTTCCCGGGTGACGCGGTACTCGTGGTCTGCCACGGCGGCGTGATCGGAACCCTGATCCGCTACCTGACCGCCGGCGTGCGCCCGCACCCCGACGAGATCATCGCCAACGGATCCGTCCACGACTTCCTCTGGACCGACGGCCGGCTCGAGCTCGAGCACTTCGACGCGACGATCCGCGGTTTAGCGGAGAACACGCACTACTCGGGCTGAGCGGTCTCCCGGATCGCGCGGAGCAGGATCTGCGCGGAGTCCGCCCAGTTGTACCGGGCGGCCTGGTCGATGGCGAGCCCTGAGCGCTTCGCCCACTCCCCCGGTTCGTCGAGCTGGTGCACGGCAGCCGCGAGCCCCCCGGCGTCGCGCGGTTCGAAGTAGAGCGCGGCCTCACCGCCGATCTCCCGGAAGATCGGAATGTCGCTCACGACGACCGGGATCCCGAGGCTCATCGCTTCGACGAGGGGGATCCCGAAGCCCTCGTCGAGGGACGCGGTCACCAGGGCCGTCGCCGAATCGAGCAGGGACACGTACTCCGCGTCGGAGACGCCGTCGTGGAAAACGATCCGCGCTCCGGGGGCGAGCCCCTGCAGGCGGGCCTTCTCCGTGTCACCGATCCGGCTGAGCAGGTGCAGGTCATGGCCGGAAAGGTCAGCGAGGGCGCGCACGAGCGTGTCGACGTTCTTGTACGGCATGAACGAGCCCATGTAGACGAGGCTGCCCGTTGCCGGCCCGGTGCGACGCACGCCCGTCCCTGCACCTGCCGCCTCGCCGAGGGCACCGGCGGCGTTGGGGACGACCGTGATGGGCTTGCGGGTGAGGCGGTGCTTCAGCATGAGTGCCCGTGTCGTCTCGGAGACCGTGACGACGCCGTCAGCGCGGTTCAGCAGCATCCGCTGGGGCCACCAGGACAGGTGGTAGAACCGCCAGAGCAGCCGGATGAAGGCGGGCAGGTCGCGCGGGGGTGTGCGGTTGCGATAGTAGATCAGGTCGTGGACGGTGAGCAGCAGTCTGTAGTTGCGGCCCCAAGAACCCATGGTCTGCATCGGGCTGAAGACGACGTCGGGGTGCAGCCGGTTGACGCGGAGGCCGACGAGGGGCTCGCGGATGCTCGTGGGCGCGTTCACGAGCTGCCACGGGAGCGCGGGGAGCATCGCGAGTTGCCTGTGGTCGCTGATGAGCATCGTCACGGCGTGCAGCCGGCTCAGCTCGGTGACGAGTTCGGAGGTGTAGCGGCTGATGCCGTCGTGCCGGTCGAACCGGGTGTAGCGGCAGTCGAAAACGATCCTCATGCTGTCAGCTCGATCCTGCTTGGGCCGATCATGCCGGGGCCGATCATGCCGACGCCGCCTCGTCGAGGAAGCGGCGCAGCTGTTCTGCCGCTTCGGCGGGAACTTCGTAGTGGATGAGGTGCCCGACGTTGGGGATGACATAGAGACGGGCGTCCGGGAACAGCGCGCGCAGCCGGTACTGGGCCTCGACGGGGGTGATGTCGTCCTTGTCCGCCGCGATCAGCAGGGTGCGTTGCGGAATGCGCGCGGCGAATTCACTCACGTCGCTTCCGACGGACGCGCGGAAGGCTTCGAGCACGACCCGGCGATCGGAGAAGGCGGAGAAATACCGGTCGTGCTGGTTGTGGATCCAGCGGCGCAGGGCGGGGTCACGGGTCTTGGCCATCGCGATGCTCATCACCCGCACGATGACGCGGTTGCGGAGCAGGGCGAAGCCGAGCCGCTCCGGTAGGGCGGCCGCTGACCAGTAGTAGAACACCGCGAGGCGGGTGAGGATTCCGCGGGGACCGGACAGGGCCGGCGCCGCGATCGGGTTGACGAGCACGACGACATCCGCGGGCAGTCCGCCCGCGACGGCGGAGGCCACGATGATCGAGCCGAACGAGTGCCCGAGGATCACGGTGCGCCCGGTCGGGGCGACCGCCGAGACGAAGCCCCTGAGCCACTCCGAGTAGCCGGGCACGTCGTGTCCCAGGGTCGTGAGCGCCGCCGATTCGCCGAAGCCGGGCAGGTCTGGCGAGAGGATGCGATACCCCGCGAGCTGGGCGACGACGGGCTCGAGGCCGTGGTGGTCGCCGCGGAAGCCGTGCACCATCACGATCGTCGTCGTCGCTGCGGGATCCCCGTACTCCCAGTAGCGGGTGTCGGTCCCGAGCACCGGGACGGTGTGAACGCTCACCGGGATCCGGGCGAGCTGGGCGTCGTATGGCGAAGGAACAATCATCCCCTCCAGTTTACGCAGGACGCGCGCGACGGAGCGGCGTCGACGCCCGGGGATGTCGGCGGTCGGCCCTAGGCTGGCCCCATGAGCAACTGGAGTGACACCCTCGCCGTCTTCGACCTCGAAACGACCGGAATCGACGTGGAGACGAGTCGCATCGTCTCGGCGACGGTGGCCGTGATCGATGTCTCAGGGGCCGTCGTCGAGCGCATCGACTGGCTGCTCGACCCCGGCATCGAGATCCCCGAGCAGGCGACCAACGTGCACGGCATCACGACGGCCCAGGCCGTTGCGAACGGGCGCGCCGCCGGCGAAGGTGTCACCGAGATCGTCGCGACCATCCGGGAACTGCTCAGCAGGGGCCTTCCGATCGTGGCATACAACGCGCCGTACGACCTCTCCCTGCTCAACCGGGAGGCCATCCGCTACGGGGTCGCACCACTCGTGTCGCCCTCCCCCGTCGTCGACCCGCTGGTCATCGACAAGCAGGTGGACCGCTACCGCAAGGGCAAGCGCACCCTCGAGGTCACGAGCGCCTACTACGGGGTGTCCCTCGACGACGCCCATGACGCCGGTGCGGACGCGATCGCCGCGGGCAGGGTCGCCCAGGCCATCGCGAAGGCCCACGTCGCCGTGCTGCCGGGCACGGTCGCCGAACTGCACGAGCTGCAGGTGCAGTGGTCCATGCAGCAGGCCGAGCGCTTCCAGGACTACATGCGCCGCGAACGCGACCCGAAGTTCGTCGCGAGCGGCGCGTGGCCCGAGCGGTAACGCGAGCAGCACCGCAGGCATCCGCGCGGGGTACGGAACGCGGGGTACAGAAAAGGCGCGCAGCCGTGGCTGCTCGCCTTTCGTGTATCGCGCTCGAGTGCGTCGGTCTTATTTGCCGAAGCCCTTGTAGCGGGAGTTGAACTTCTCCACGCGTCCGGCGGAGTCCATGATGCGCTGCTTGCCCGTGTAGAACGGGTGCGACTCAGAGGAGATTTCCACGTCGATGACGGGGTAGGTGGATCCGTCTTCCCACTCGATCGTCTTGGCGCTCGAGACCGTCGAACGGGTCAGGAAGGTCGCACCCGACGCGAGGTCGCGGAAGACCACGGGGGCATATGTGGGGTGGATGTCAGACTTCATGAAAACTTCCTTATATGAGTTGCGCCGGTCCGGACCGGATGGCCCGGGGAACGGCGGCAGGAAAAAGTTACACGGCCCGAGGACCGACTGTCGAGTCTAGCAGAAGCGAACGTCAGGCCGCACGGGCCGTGAAGCGACCGGCGTCCTCGCTCAGGCCGATCGGCAGGCCGAACGTTTCGGTGAGGGTGTCCGCCGTCAGAGACTCCGCGAAGGGGCCGGCCGAAACGACGCGTCCACCAGAGAGAAGCAGGGCGTGGGTGAAGCCGAGGGGGATCTCTTCGACGTGATGGGTGACCATGATGATGGCCGGTGAACTCTGCTCGAGGGCATAACCGCCGAGCAGGCGCAGGAGTTCTTCGCGGGCGCCGAGGTCGAGGCTCGCCGCCGGTTCGTCGAGCAGGAGCAGTTCGGGGTCGGTCATGATCGATCTGGCGATCTGCACTCGCTTCTGTTCACCGTCGCTCAGGGTTCCAAAGGTGCGATCGGCGAGGTGGTCGAGGCGCCATTCCTGGAGGACACGCTGGGCGCGGCGCTCGTCGATGGCCTCGTATTCCTCGGTCCAGCGACCGGTCACCGAATACGCGGCGGTCATGACGACGTCGATCACCTTTTCACCCGCCGGAACCTTCCGGGCGAGCGCGGTCGACGCGAAGCCGATGCGCGGACGCAGTTCGAACAGGTCGGTGCCGCCGATCGGCTCCTCGAGCACCTCGGCTGTGCCCCGGGTGGGGTGCAGCATCGCGGCGGCGATCTGGAGGAGCGTGGTCTTTCCAGCGCCGTTCGGGCCGAGGATCACCCAGCGCTGATCGTCATCAACACTCCAGTTCACTGAGTCGAGGATGGTTGTGCCAGCCCGGACGACGGAGACGTCGGTGAATTGAAGAACGTTGACCATGCATCCATGTTATCTGCCGTCGCCGAGGCGTCGGCACGCCGGGCGGGGCTCAGAGCAACCCGGCGTAGATCTCCCGGGTGCTCGTGGCGATCTGGCTCCAGCTGAACTTTTCCTCTGCCCTGATCCGGCCGGCCCTGCCCATTTCCGCGGCACGATCGGGGTCTGAGACGACCTCCAGTAGGGTGCGGGCGAGGTCGGCGACGAAACGGTCAGGGTCGATCGGCGTGCCGGTGCCATCACTGACCTGGTCGATGGGCACGAGTCGTCCGGTGACCCCGTCGTCGACGACCTCGGGGATGCCGCCGGTCGCCGAACCGACAACCGGGAGGCCGCACGCCATCGCCTCGAGGTTCACGATGCCGAGAGGCTCGTAGACCGAGGGACAGACGAAGACGGTGCCGGCCGTCAGGACGGCGGAGAGGTCGTGCTGGGACAGGTGTTCCGGAATCCACACGACCCCGGTGCGCTCGGCCTGGAGCGCCCTGACTCCAGCGGTCACCTCGGCCATGATTTCTGCGGTGTCCGGTGCCCCGGCGCAGAGCACGAGCTGGACCTCAGGCGGGAGAGACGCTGCGGCACGGAGAAGATACGGGAGTCCCTTCTGCCGGGTGATCCGTCCGACGAACACGACAGAGGGTCGGGTCGGGTCGATGCCGAGCGAACGGACGATGTCCTCGTCCGCGGTCGGCTTCCAGGCCTCGAGGTCGATGCCGTTGTAGACGACGTGCACCCGGGACTCGTCGAGTGCCGGATAGCTGCGGAGGATATCCGCCCGCATTCCCCCGCTGACGGCGATGACGGCATCCGCTGCCTCGAAGGCCGTGCGTTCGATCCAGCTCGAGACCCGGTAGCCTCCGCCGAGTTGTTCGGCCTTCCACGGCCGGAGCGGCTCCAGGCTGTGTGCAGTGACGACGTGCGGGACGCCGTGCAGGAGCTTGGCGAGGTGCCCTGCGCCGTTGGCGTACCAGGTGTGCGAGTGCACGATGTCGGTGCCCGCGGCGTCCTGGGCCATCAACAGGTCGACGCCGAGTGTCGACAGGGCGCCGTTCGCCGTCGCAAGCTCGGCTGGGACGCCGTATGCGAAGGTATTCGGTTCGTCGCGCGGCGAACCGAAGCAGCGCACCACGACGTCGATGTCGGTACGGAGGGCCTTGACGAGCTCAGCGACGTGCACGCCGGCCCCGCCATAAACCTCTGGTGGATATTCCTTGGTCAACAGATCGACTCGCATGAAAGTAAAACTAGCGCAGCATCGCATCCGACACACCGTTTTCGGGTGGCCACAGGCCCCGGATGCCCTTACTGTAAAGACATGGCATCGAAGAAGATCTTTGGAATCGTACTCGCTGGTGGCGAGGGCAAACGACTGATGCCGTTGACGGAGGACCGCGCAAAGCCGGCCGTTCCGTTCGGCGGCAACTACCGGCTCATCGACTTCGCACTGTCCAACCTGATCAATTCCGGGTTGACCCAGATCGTCGTCCTGACCCAGTACAAGTCGCACAGCCTCGACCGTCACGTCTCCCAGACCTGGCACGTCTCCGGCGGCTTGTTCAACTCATACATCGCGTCCGTGCCCGCGCAGCAGCGCCTCGGCAAGCGCTGGTTCTCCGGCTCCGCGGACGCAATCCTGCAGAGCCTCAACCTGATCCACGACGAGAAGCCCGACATCGTCGTCGTGGTCGGCGCCGACCACGAC
>NZ_JASJVF010000045.1:0-18184 GCF_035019805.1 Cryobacterium sp. 10I1 | reverse complement strand
GGAGTGGGGCGCCGGGAGTGGGGTCCGCGCGGTTGGCGCGGAGCACCTCGAGGCGGGCCCGATACTCGACCTCGTCGATGTCGCCCTGGGCGAAGCGCTCGGCGAGGGTCTTCTCGGCGCTGCGGGTGCCGTCGGCCTGCCCGGCCTGGGCCGCCTGCCACGCCTGCCAGCCGGGGTGGCCGCAGAATCCGGGTCCGCCGTGACGACGCCAGCGCCTGCCGAGGATCGCGAACAGGGCGACCACGAGGAGCAGGCCGAAGAAGGGGATCAGGAAGAACAACCAGACCGGCCCGCCGCCCCAGCCGGGGCCGTAGCCCATATGGGTGGCGAACCCGGTGAGAACCGCTGTCGAAAGCATGGTGAGTCCAATCTGTGTGAGGACCCCCTGCGGGGCCTCGGTGGGGAAGAACCGATGATCCGATTCTTTCCGGCCCCGCTCGCCGGGGCATCGGCCCGGAGGAGGCACTTGGACTACTCCCCGGGGTGCAGGTCACCAGCCGTCGCTGACGAGGCCCGTCTCGTAGGCAAGGATCACGAGTTGCACACGGTCGCGCGCGGCGAGCTTCGACATGATCCGCGACACGTGCGTCTTCGCGGTGAGCGGGCTCAGGAATAGCCGAACGCCGATTTCGGTGTTCGTGAGCCCCCGGCCGACGAGCGCGAGCACCTCGCGCTCCCGGTCCGTGAGCACGGCCAGCGCCGCCGGATCGCTCGGGCGCCGCAGCCCGGTCTCGAGCCGGGTGAGCAGTCGCCGGGTCACGCCGGGCGAAAGCAGCGCGTCCCCCGCCGCCGCGACGCGCACGGCCCGGATCAGTTCGGTCGGTTCGGTGTCCTTGACGAGGAAGCCGCTCGCGCCCGCCCGGATCGCCTGGACGACGTACTCGTCAAGCTCGAAGGTCGTCACGATCACGATGTGCGTTCCCCCGAGCTCGGGGTTGCCGACGATCTGCTCTGTCGCCCAGAGGCCGTCGCCGCCGGGCATCCGGATGTCCATCAGCACGACGTCTGGCCGGAGCCGGGTGACCTGCTCGACGGCTTCCGTCCCCGTCGCGGCGTCTGCGACGACCTCGAGATCCGGTTCGGACTCGAGCAGCGAACGGAAGCCGGCCCGGATCAGCTGCTGGTCGTCTGCGATCACGACGCGGATCACCGGCTCCTCCGCAGGGGCAGGCGCGCCTCGACGAGGAACCCGCCCGGCGAGGGTCGTTCGACCCGCAGGCTCCCGCCGAGGAGTTCCGCACGTTCGCGCATACCGAGCAGGCCGCCGCCGGGAACGATGGCCGGGTCGAGCGGCTCTGTCGAGCCCTCGTCGGTCACGGTGAGCACTGCGTCACCGTCGTCGAGCTCGAGCCGGACGGTCGCGGAGAGCGTCTGCGAGTGCCGCAGCACGTTGGTGAGTGCCTCCTGGCAGATCCGGTAGAGCGCGAGCTGGGTGGCGGCGGTCGTGGCCTCCGTCACGGGCGCCAGTTGCCCGACCAGCCAGACGTGCAGCCCCTGGGCGCTGTACGAGTCGATCAGGGCGGGAAGCCGGGACAGGTCGGGCTCGGGGGTGAGCGGCACGGCTCCCCCGGCACGCTCACCGGTCTCCCCCTCGGCGTCCGCGCGCAGGATGCCGAGCACCGTGCGCACCTCGTCGAGCGCGTTCTTGCTCGTGAGCTTGATGTTCGCGAGGGCCTCTGCCGCCTTGGCGGGCTGGCTGTCGATGAGGTGCAGCCCGACTCCGGCCTGCACGTTGATCAGGGACAGCGAATGTGCGAGCACGTCGTGGAGTTCGCGCGCGATGCGCACCCGCTCGCGCTGTTCCGCGGACTGGCGGCGGGCATCCGCTCGGCGGCGCAGCTCGCGCATTTGCTCGCGCCGGGTGCGTACCGTCTCTCCGATCGCGCAGAGCACGGCGAGGGCGACGGTCGTGAGCGCGACACGGGCGGGCTGAAGCGGCACTCCGAGCGTCCCGGCGAGCGCGATCGTCGCCGTCCAGGCCAGGGCGACGGATGCGTAGACCCAGACCCGCGCGCCGCGCACGATCCCGAGCACGATCGCGAAACCCAGGGCGACGTAGGGCAGGCCGACGTCCGGGCGGAGCAGGATGAGCGCGCCGGCCGCCGCAGCGCACACGGCTGCGACAGGGCCAGGGAAACGGCGTGCGCCGAGGAGGGCGATCGGGCCGATCAGGGCGAGGGCGACCGCGAGGAACCAGCCGGGCCGGGGCGCGCCGAGCTCACCACCGAGGTCGTGGCCGGCATGGCCGAAGTCGCGGCCGTAACGGGCGAGCAGCACGGTGGCGGGCACCTGGACCAGGAACGAGAAGATCGCGGGGAAGAGCACGCGGCCCGCGCGGGGCATCCGGCTGCCTGGGCCGCCGGGAAGAGAGCGCTCATGGTCGAACCACGGCGCGTCGGTATCCCAGTGTGGCGGCATATTCCGATGCTACGTGCCGGAACGACCCGCGGCATCCGCCCCCGGGAGTACGTGCCCGTGCGCGTTCAGGCCCTGGGCGGCCCCTGTGTGTGACCGTTCCGGTCGGGAGTGACCCGCGGAAAGGTCACTCTCGACCGGAAAGGTGCCGGGCTCAGCCGAAGAGGTTGATCGGCTTGACGATGTCGGCGTAGATGAGCAGGAGGCTCATGCCGCCGAGCAGGATGACGACCGCGAAGGTGAGCGGCATCAGCCTGGCCATGTCGACGGGGCCGGGATCCTTGCGCTTGAAGAGCTTCGCGACCCGGCGGCGCAGGCCCTCCCAGAGTGCGCCGGCGACGTGGCCTCCGTCGAGCGGCATCAGCGGGATCAGGTTGAACACGAAGAGGGCAACGTTGAGGGAGGCGAGCAGGCCGATCAGGCTCGCGGCCTTGCTCGCGACGGGGATGGTGTTGATGCTCGCGATCTCGCCGGCGACGCGGCCGACCCCGACGACGCTGATCGGACCGTTCGGGTCGCGCTCGCCGGGACCGAACGCGGCGTTGACGATGTCGACCATCCGCTGCGGGAGGTTCAGGATCATGTGCACGACGGCGCCGACGTTGTCGCCGACGGCGGGCAGCACGGCCGTGGCGGGCTGCTGGACGAGTTCGCCTGCCGGGCCGATGCCGACGAAGCCGACTTCCTGCGTGATGGCCTTACCGTCGGCATCCGTGGTGACCTTCCCCGCGGCGTCGAGAACGTACCGTTCGGTCAGTTTGGGGGTGATCGTGAGAGTCACGTCGGTTCCGGCGCGGTCGACGACGACGGCGAGCGGGGTGCCGGACGAGCTGCGGATGATCCCGGTCGACTGGTCCCAGCTCGTGATCGCGGTGCCACCGATGCTCACGAGGCGATCGCCGGGCTGCAGGCCCGCCGCCGCGCCCGGGGACTTCTCGTCGGTCGCGGCACAGGTCGTCTGGGTGCTCGTCGCGGGGAGCACGCACGCGGACACACTGCCGACCGTTGTGCTCGCCTGCGCGGTGCCGAAGCCCATCAGGAGGACCGCGAAGAGCACGACCGCGATCAGCAGGTTCATGGTGGGCCCGCCGAGCATGATGATGATGCGCTTCCACACCGCCAGGCGGTAGAAGGCGCGGTGTTCCTCGCCGGCGCCGATCGTGTCGGCGCTCGACTGCCGGGCATCTTCGACAAGGCTCGTCATGGCCCCCGGCTTCTTCGCGCTCGGGTCCTGGGCTGTCGGGTCCTGGGCAGGAGCGCCTTCCTGCACAAGCTGGTTGAAGAAGCCCGTGCTGTTCGGGTGCGGCTTCTCCCCGGGTTTCGCGGGCGGGAACATGCCGATCATCGAGATATAGCCACCGAGGGGAATGGCCTTCACGCCGTATTCCGTCTCGCCCTTGCGGCGCGACCAGAGCGTGGGGCCGAAGCCGATCATGTACTGGGTGACCTTGACGCCGAACGCCTTCGCCGGCAGCAGGTGGCCGATTTCGTGCAGGCCGATGGACAGGGCGAGTCCGACGACGACGATCACGACGCCCAATATGTACAGCAGCACGGTTTCCACAGTCGTAGATTACCCACCCGAAGCTGACAGGCCGCTGGCGGTTCGCTATGCGGGGTGTGGTTTGCTTGGGGGGTACCGAACCCGAATGGAGTTTCCCCTGCCTTCGCTTTCCTCCGGCGGTCCCCGCCCCGTTGACGGCCTCATCGGCGTCAGCCTCGCTGACCGCTTCCGGATCGACCGCCTGATCGGCGTCGGCGGGATGGCCGTCGTCTATGAGGCGACCGACCTCGCCCTCGGACGCACCGTCGCGGTCAAGCTCTTCCGGCTCGACACGACGGACGACGCGGGTTCGGAACGGCAGAGCGGCGAAGTCGCCGTGCTGGCGAGCCTCAACCACTTCGCCCTCGTCACGCTCTTCGACGCAGGCACCGCGGTCGTCGACGGGACCGCGCGCACCTTCATCGTGATGGAGCTCGTCGACGGAACCGACCTCCGAACGAGGATCGCCGCCGGCCCGATGCCGCGCTCGGAGGTCGCAACGCTCGGCGCCGACCTCGCCGAAGCGCTGCACTACGTGCACGAACGCGGGATCATCCACCGCGACATCAAGCCGGCGAACGTGCTGCTCGCCGCCTCCGGGTTCCCCGGACGCGCGTCGCACGCCAAGCTCGCCGACTTCGGCATCGCCCGCCTCGTCGACGCGACCCGCCTCACGGCGACCGGCACCTTCCTCGGCACGGCCGGCTATCTCAGCCCCGAACAGGCGCTCGGCACGACGATCGGAGCGCCGAGCGACGTCTACTCACTCGGTCTCGTGCTGCTCGAATGCCTCACCGGCGAGCGGGCATACCCGGGAACGGCGATCGAGTCCGCGATGGCGCGGTTGCAGCGCGACCCGGAGATCTCCCCGGCCTTCGGTCCGGCCTGGGCAGAAGTGCTCGGCGGCATGACCCGCCGCGAACCGGACGAACGGCTCAGACCGGCGGATGCCGCGCAGCGGCTGCGACTGCTGGCACAGTCCGAGGCGGCGGCGGAAACCATCGCGGGAATAACGGAGGCGACAGTGTCACCCGATGCCGGCGCGACGACGGAGGCGTACACCCCGACGAGCGTCCTTCCGGCGGCGGATGCCCCGACGCAGGCGCTGGACCCGACGGCGGCCTATGCGGCGACACGCGCCTTCGCGCCGGCGGATACCCCGACCCGGGTCCTTCCCGGCGAGTCCACCGTCTTCGCCAGTGCCGGGTCCACTGCCGAGACGGTTTCCTTCGGTGCTGGGGAGCCACGACAGGCGGCCGGGGCGCCGGCCGCATCCGCTCGCCCACCCCGGTCGACGGCCTGGCCTCGCGTGCTCACAGGCAGGACCGGTCTCGCCGTGCTCGCCGTCGCTGCGGTCGCCCTGATCACGATCGTCGTGCTCGGCTTCACGCTGCGCCCCGCTGCGCAGGCGGATGCCCCGGCCGGTCCGTCCACGAGCACCACGGCGTACCCCGACGTCGCCGGAACCCTCGGCGACCACCTGCGACAGCTCCAGGAAAGCGTGGCACCGTGAGCATCGGCATGCGCACCAGGACCGGTACCAACGGCATCCGCGGCCGCCTCGCCGCGCTCGTGGGCGGCGCACTGCTCGTGGCCGCCGCCCTCACGGGGTGCGCCTCCGACAGCTCCCCCGTTCAGCCGTCGACGGCGACCCAGTTGCAGTCCGGCGTGCTCTCGGTGACGGAGGCCGCTGCGGCAGGCGACTACCCGGGCGCCTCTGCCGCCCTCGACGCCGTGCAGGCCGACCTGCTCACGGCGGCCGCGACCGGCCAGGTCACGGGGACCCGCGCGACAGAGATCCAGGCTGCGATCGACAGTGTGACCGCAGACCTCGCCGCGCTCGAGGAGGCGGCCAGGCTCAGTTCCGCTCCTCCGTCCGCCGTCCCGGTCCCGGCTCCTTCCGTTGACAGCGGCAACGACAAGGGCAACGGTAAGAAGGACAAGTGCAATCCGAAAAAGGACAACTGCGACGGGTGACCCTCGTCATGGGCCGGAAGGACATATGACTCACCATCTTGTAGTCGGGGCCGGCCTGATCGGCCGTCCCGTCGCCGAACGGCTCGCGGCGCGCGGGGACACCGTCACGATCGCGACGCGCTCAGGCTCAGCAGCGGCCGGCGCGACCCCGCTGGTACTCGACGCGAGCGACCCGGACGCTTTCTCCGCCGCGGCGGCAGGGGCCTCGACGATCTTCCTCTGCACGAACCCGCCATACACGGACTGGGCCGCGCAGTGGCCGCCGATCATCGGCGCGGCGATCACAGCCGCCGCGGCGAGTGGCGCCTCCCTCGTTGTGATGGGGAACCTCTACCCCTACGGCACACCGCGCGGCGCGATGACCGAGCACACGCCGGAGACGACGACCGAGCGCAAGGGCCTGGTTCGCAGGGAGGGGTGGCGCCGGGTGCGTGCGGCGCACGAGGCCGGGCAGATCCGGGCGGTCGAGGTGCGCGCGAGCGACTACTTCGGGCCGGGAGCGACCGGTACCGCGCACCTCGGCACGGACTTCTTCACCGCGATCCTGGCTTCGAAGACCGCGCGCGTCGTGGGCAGGCCCGAGCTCCCGCACAGCTGGAGCTACCTGCCCGACATCGTTTCGACCCTGATCGCCGCCGCGGACTACGCCGGGGACTGGGGCCGGATCTGGCACGTGCCGAGTGCGTCGGCCAGCCGCGTGGAGATCGCGGCCGAGCTGAACGAACGCTACGACTGCGCGGGCTCGGTCTCCGGCTACCCACAGTGGGTGCTGCGCAGCATCGGCCTGGCCAACCCCCTGATGCGTGAGGTCTACGCCTCGAGCTACCAGTTCACGTCGCCGTTCATCATCGACTCTGCGGAGACCGAACGCGAGCTCGGCGTCGTCGCCACCCCGTGGCTCGACGCGCTCACCACGACGGCGGACAGCTACCGCGCCTGACCCCGGGCCGCCGGGGGTTATGCAGATCGGGCGAGGAGCTTGTCTGCGGCGGCGCGCGCCCAGGTCTCTGCTGCCGCGAGGGACTCCCGGGTGAGCGGGCCGTCCTGCTCGTGGGTCTCGACGACCCGCTGGATGGTGTCCACGATGTCGAGGAATCCGATCCTGCCGGCGTGGAACGCGGCGACGGCCTGCTCATTGGCCGCGTTGAACACGGCCGGGTATGTGCCACCGGCACGGCCGACCTGCTTCGCGAGCGCGACGGCCGGGAACGCAACGGTGTCGAGCGGTTCGAAGGTCCAGGTCTGCGGCTTCGTCCAATCGAGGGGAACACCGACGGCGGCGACCCGGTTCGGCCAGTCGAGGCCGAGCGAGATCGGCAGGCGCATGTCGGGCGGCGAGGCCTGGGCGATCGTCGAGCCGTCGATGAACTCGACCATCGAGTGCACGATCGACTGCGGGTGCACGGCGACGTCAATGTCTTCGTAGGCGACATCGAAAAGCAGGTGAGCCTCGATGATCTCGAGGCCCTTGTTCACGAGGGTCGACGAGTTCGTCGTGACGACGAGCCCCATGTCCCAGGTCGGGTGCGCGAGCGCCTGGGCGGGGGTGACGGCCCGCATCTCCTCGCGGGTGCGGCCCCGGAACGGGCCACCGGATGCCGTCAGCACGAGCCGGGACACCTCACGTGCCGTCCCCGAGCGCAACGCCTGCGCGATCGCGGAATGCTCAGAGTCGACCGGCACGATCTGCCCGGGTGCGGCGAGCGCCGTGACGAGGTCGCCGCCCACGATGAGGGATTCCTTGTTCGCGAGGGCGAGGGTGCGCCCGGCCCTGAGCGCCGCGAGGGTCGGACCGAGCCCCACGGAGCCCGTGATGCCGTTGAGCACGACGTCGGCGTCGACATCCGTCACGAGCTGTTCGGATTCGTCGGCGCCGAGCGCGGTGTCGTCGACCTGGAATTCCTCGGCCTGTTGCGCGAGCATCTCCCGGTTGGCGCCTGCCGAGAGTCCGACCACTTCGAACCGGGTGGGATTCGCCCGGATCACATCGAGGGCCTGGGTTCCGATCGAGCCGGTGGACCCGAGAATTACTACTCGTCTGCGCATTCCCTCATGCTAGCTTTCGTGGTACCGGGTGTCACGGCGGTAGGGTCGAGCAGTGACCGGAGCCAAGGACGAACCCCAGGAACCCCTTATCCAGGAGCCCGACGAGGTCGCGGAGACCGCCTCGGATCTCCCCAGAACCCGTCGTCCCGGATTCGTCTACTACCTGAGTTACGGCGTCATGGCGCCGATCGCCCGGATCATCTTCCGGCCCGTCATCACGGGGACCGAGAACATCCCCCGCTCCGGCCGGGTCATCATCGCGAGCAACCACCTCTCCTTCATCGACAGCATGGTCATCCCGCTCGTGACGCCGCGTCGGGTGCAGTACCTTGCGAAGTCGACGTACTTCACCGGGACGGGAATCAAGGGCTATCTCACCCGAACTTGGTTCGAGTCGATCGGTGCTGTCGGGATCGAACGCGGCGCGGGCCAGGCCGCACAGGACGCGCTCGACGCGGGCCGCAGCATCCTCGAGTCGGACAGCGCCTTCGCCATCTACCCAGAGGGCACCCGCTCCCTCGACGGACGGCTCTACAAGGGGCGCACCGGCGTCGCCTGGCTCGCCCTCACGACGGGTGCCGTCGTCGTGCCGGTCGGCCTGATCGGCACCCAGGAGATCCAGCCCGTCGGCACCAGGATCCCGCGGGTGCGGAAGATCACCGTGAACTTCGGCGAACCGATCGACGTGAGCCGCCACGGGCCCGCGACCTCAGGCCGGGCCAGGCGCCAGGCCACCGACGAGATCATGGCCGCGATCCACCAGCTCTCCGGCCAGGAGCTCGCCGGGCGGTACAACGAATCACCCCGCCCCGGGCTGCACGGGCTCGCAGACAAGGTCTTCCCGCGAGAACGCGTCTAGCCGGGTTCAGCAGCTACCGGCGCGCGGAAACACCGGGGAAATCGCTGCAAACTAAGCTGGACCCATGTCTGCTTCGTACTCGGTCCCCCAAAAACGTAAACTCGTCACCGCCCTGCCGGGCCCCAAGTCCATTGAACTGCAGGAACGCCGGGTCAACTCGGTGTCCCGCGGAGCCGGCACGCTCGTCAACATCTACATGGACCACGGAGCCGGCGCGATCCTCGTCGACGTCGACGGCAACCAGATCATCGACATGGGCTGCGGCATCGGAGTCACCACGATCGGGCACGCGAACGCCGAGGTCGCGGAGGCCGCTGCCGCGCAGGCCGCGAAGCTGACCCACACCCTCTTCACCGTCACGCCGTACGAGAACTACGTCGCCGTCGCCGAGAAGCTCGCCGAGATCACCCCCGGTGACTTCCCGAAGAAGTCGATCCTGGTCAACACCGGTGCCGAGGCCGTCGAGAACGCGGTCAAGATCGCCCGCAAGTTCACCGGGCGCCGCGCCATCGTCGCGCTCGACCATGCCTTCCACGGCCGCACCAACCTGACCATGACGATGACGTACCGGCCCTGGCCGGAACGCGCCGGCATGGGCCCGTTCCCCGGCGAGATCTACAGCGTCCCGACGAGCTACCCGTACCGCGACGGCCTGACCGGCGAGGAAGCCGCCGAGAAGACGATCGACTACATCACGACCCACATCGGCGCCACCGAGATCGCGGCGTTCTTCGTCGAGCCGATCCAGGGCGATGGCGGCATCGTCATCCCCGCCCCCGGCTACTTCAAGCGGATCAGCGAGTTCTGCACCGAGAACGGCATCGTCTTCGTCTCCGACGAGATCCAGGCCGGCATCGCCCGCACCGGCGTCTGGTACGCGATCGAGCACCACGGCGTCGTCCCTGACCTCGTCACCACGGCAAAGGGCATCGCGGGCGGCTTCCCGCTCGCCGCCGTCACCGGTCGCGCCGACATCATGGATGCCGTCCAGCCCGGCGGCATCGGCGGAACCTTCGGCGGCAACCCGGTTTCGACCGCGGCAGCGCTCAAGGTGCTCGAGATCATCGAACGCGACGACCTGCTCGGCGAAGCCAGGCGCGTCGAGAAGGCCCTCTGGGCCCGCATCGGCGACTGGGCCGAGAAGTTCTCCGTCGTCGGCGAGGTACGCGGCAAGGGCGCCATGTTCGGCGTCGAGCTGGTGCACCCCGGAACGACCACGCCGTACCCCGAGGCGCTCACCGCGATCCTCAAGCACGCGACCTCGCACGGCGTGATCGTGCTCGATGCCGGCAGCTGGGACTCCGTGCTGCGGATCATGCCCTCCGTCGTCATCTCCGAGGAACTCATCGACGACGCGGCATCCGTCATCGAGGAAACCCTCCGCGCCCTCTCCGGCGTGTGAACCTCGCCCGTTCCCTGGCCCGAGGGTCAGGGAACGGCGACGGTTTCGGGTTCGTGGCGCACCGGGAAGTTCACGGAAGCTGCGATGAAGCACTCCCGGGCCGCCTCGGCGTGCAGCGAGTGCGCGAGCTCCACCTGGCCGGGATCGGCCACGGTGACCCGCGGACGCAGCATAGCCTCGGTGAAGTGACCGCCGCCATCCCTCGTCTGTACCATCGTGCCGGTCGCGTCGTCGGTGTAGCCGACCACGACGACACCGTTCCGCGCGGCCACGTGCAGGTAGGACAGCATGTGGCACTGGCTCAGGGCCGCGAGCAGTAGTTCCTCGGGGTTCCAGCGGTCGGCATCACCGTGGAACGTTCGGTCAGACGACCCCTCGAGCGGATGCTTGCCCTCCGCCGAAACCACATGGTCGCGACCGTACGCCCGGTAGTCGCTCGTTCCCGTTCCGCGGTTGCCCGTCCAGGCCACCCGCACGTCGTAGTGGTGCTCGATTTTCATTCCCCGATTCTCTCAGGGCGCTACCCCAACCGGGAAACGACACTGGGTAAACTGGACGCATCATGACTGACACGCTGACGCCCTCGACCCCCACGTCCACTGCTCCCTCGGTCACGCAGGAGCGACGCATCGTCACGGCCGTCCCGGGCCCGCGTTCGGTCGAACTGCAGAAGCGCCGCCTCGCGACGGTGTCCGGCGGCGTCGGCTCCGCTCTCCCGGTGTACATCGTGAAGGCCCACGGTGCCATCGTCGTCGACGTCGACGGCAACCAGTTCATCGACCTCGGCGCCGGCATCGGCGTCACGACGATCGGCCACACCGAGGCGAGCGTCGTCGCCGCCGCGGTCGGGCAGGCAGAGGACTTCATCCACACCCTCTTCACGGTCACGCCGTACGAGGAATACGTGCGCGTCTGCGAGCTCCTCGCCGAGCACACCCCTGGTGATTTCGCCAAGAAGTCGGTGCTGATCAACTCGGGTGCAGAAGCCGTGGAGAACGGCGTGAAGATCGCCCGCAAGTTCACCGGCCGCCGGGCCGTCGCCGTGCTCGACCACGCGTACCACGGCCGCACCGTGCTCACGATGGCGATGAACTACAAGGCCATGCCGTATGCGACCGGCTACGGCCCGCTCGCGAGCGACGTCTACCACGTGCCGAGCTCCTACCCCTATCACGACGGCCTCAGCGGGGCGGATGCCGCGGCACGCACGATCGCCTACCTCGACAAGGTCATCGGCGCGTCCGACCTGGCCTGCCTCGTGGTCGAACCGATCCAGGGCGAAGGCGGCTTCATGGTCGCCGCAGAGGGGTACTTCACCGCCCTGCAGGAGTGGTGCACCGCCAACGGCGTCGTCATGATCGCCGACGAGATCCAGAGCGGCATGGCCCGCACCGGCGCCTACTACGCGAGCGAGCACTTCGGCTGGGTCCCCGACCTCGTGCTGACGGCCAAGGGCATCGCCGGCGGCTTCCCCCTCGCGGCGGTCACGGGACGCGCCGAGATCATGGACGCTTCCCAGACCGGCGGCCTCGGCGGCACCTTCGGCGGCAACCCGGTCTCCTGCGCAGCCGCGATCGCCGTCTTCGAGGCCATCGAGAAGAACAACCTCCTCGCGGAGGGACAGCGGATCGAGAAGACCCTTCGTGCGGGCCTCGGGAAGCTGAAGGACAAGTACGACATCATCGGGGACATCCGTGGTCGTGGCGCGATGATCGCGATCGAGCTCGTGCAGCCGGGCACTGGGGCGACGACCAAGGTCGCCAACGCCGCCGCGGTCAACTCGATCGCCGCATACGCCGCCCAGCACGGCGTTCTGCTGCTGACAGCGGGCACCTACGGCAACGTGCTCCGCTTCCTGCCGAGCCTTGCCGTCACCGACGTCCTGCTCCTCGATGCCCTCTCGGTCATCGACGACGCGATCGCCGCGCTCTAGTGTCGTTCGCGGACACAATCGGGCACACCCAGCTCCCGCACCCCGTGCAGACCTTCGCCGTGACGGATGCCGTCGAACTCGCCGTCGTCGAACGCAGCGGCTTCGTCGAATCGAGGCATGCCGGTTCCGCCGTCGTGCTCACGGCTGAGGGCGCTGTGCTCCGCTCCCTCGGCGACGTGACGAGTCCGGTCTTCCCGCGCTCGTCGATGAAGCCGTTCCAGGCCGTCGCCGTGATGGCGAGCGGCGTCACCCTGCGCGGCGAGGACGCCGCGATCGCGACGGCGAGCCACACCGGCACCCAGCGGCACGCCGACCTCGTGCGCGGCCTGCTCTCCCGGGCCGGAATCCCGGAGACCGCGCTCGCGTGCCCGCCGGCCTGGCCGATCGACCACGCCACCCGCGACGCGCTCGTGCGCCTCGGCGCCGGCCAGGCCCCCATCTACATGGAGTGCTCGGGCAAGCACGCGGCGATGCTCGTGGCGTGCGTGCAGAACGAGTGGCCGCTGACCGGGTATCTCGAGCCGGAGCATCCGCTGCAGAAACGCATTCTCGATGTCGTCGAACGCTTCACCGGCGAACGCCCGGCCGCCTCGGGTGTCGACGGCTGCGGCGCGCCCGTGCACGCGCTCTCCCTCGCCGGGCTGGCGCGCGGTATCGGCCGGATCGCCTCGTCCAAGTCGAACTCGCCGTTCGCGATCTACCGCGAGGCCGGCTTCCTCTCCGAGGCCGTTCGCCAGAACGGCTGGGTCGTCGCGGGCCCCGGCAAGTCGGACACCCTCGTGATCGATCGGCTCGGCCTGTTCGTGAAGGGCGGCGCTGAAGGCATCATGGTCGCGGCCGCCCCGAACGGAACGACGGTCGCCCTCAAGATCCTGGACGGCAGCCTGCGCGCGGCGACGCTCGTGGCGCTCAACCTGCTCGCCGACGCCGGCGCGATCGCACACACGGATGTCGAGGCGCTGCTCCCCGACCTCGGCCTCGCCGTGTACGGCGGCGGCCACCCGGTCGGGCGCATTCACGCGAGCTACCGCTGACGACTCACCCACTACCCCTGCCGGGCGAGCCGTTTCGCCCGTGCCGCGGAGGACACCTGCGCGGTGACGACGACGACGAGCGCGAAGATGAAGACGGCGGAGGCGATCACGTTCGCCTCGGCCGGGATGCCGCGGGCCGCTGAGATGTAGATGTACTTCGGGAAGGTCGTCACCGCGCCCGAGTTGAAGTTCGTGATGATGAAGTCGTCGAAGCTCAGCGCAAAGGACAGCAGGGCGGCGGCGAGGATGCCGGGGACCAGCAGCGGGAGCGTCACCCTGAGGAAGACCTGGGTCGACGAGCCGTAGAGGTCCCGCCCGGCCTCCTCGAGCGCGGGGTCGAGGCTCGCGACGCGGGCCTTGACGGTCACGACGACGAAGCTGATGCAGAACATCGTGTGCGCGAGGATGATCGTGGTCATGTCCTTGGCGACGCCGAGCGACAGGAACTGCGCGGCCAGTCCCGCGCCGAGCACGACCTCGGGGGTGGCCATCGGCAGGAACAGCAGGAGACTCGTCGCCGAGCGGAACCGGAACCGGTAGCGCACGATGGCGATCGCGATCATGGTGCCCATCACGGTCGCAAGCACGGTCGCGACCGAGCCGATCACGAGGCTGTTTCCGAACGCCTCGCAGACCGCGCCGTTCTGCACGGCGCAGACGTTGAGCCACTTGTCGAAGGTGAACCCGCGCCAGGTGATGTTCGACTTCAGCGAATCGTTGAACGAGAAGACGAACGTGTAGGCGATCGGAACCATCAGGAACAGCAGGACGAGGGCGGAGTAGACCGGCAGCAGCCATCTGCCGAGGGAGATTTTCACAGCAGTTCCTCCGTGCCCGCGCGCTTGACGTAGATTCCGACGATCACGAGAATCACGCTCATCAGGATGATCGAGAGCGCCGCGGCCGCCGGGTAGTTCAACAGGACCAGGAAGTTGGCCTCGATCACGTTGCCGATCATCTGGCTGTCCGGTCCGCCCAGGAAGTCGCGACTCGCGTTGACATAGTCGCCGGCGGCGGGGATGAAGGTCAGCAGGGTGCCCGCGACGATCCCTGGCATCGACAATGGAATCGTCACCTTGCGGAACACCTCGAACGGGTGCGCGTACAGGTCGCTCGCCGCCTCGAGGTAGCGCAGGTCGAGCCGCTCCAGAGTCGTGTAGAGCGGAAGTGTCATGAACGGGATGAAATTGTAGGTCAACCCGAAGATGACGGCGATCGGGGTCCCGGTGAGGTGGGCATCCGGTGCCAGCAGCGAGACGGCCTTGAGGCTCGTCACGACGAAGGACTCGTCGGAGAGGAGCTGCTTCCAGGCCAGGGTGCGCAGCAGGAAGCTGATGAAGAACGGGGCGATCACGAGCACGAGCATCAGGCTCTGCAGCAGCGGCCAGCGCCGCGCGGTCACACCGATGAAGTACGCGAGCGGGTAGCTGAACAGCAGGGCGAGCACCGTCGCGGCGAGGGCGAAGGCGAAGGACCGCACGATGTGCGGCCAGTAATCGGTGACGACGTCGACGTAGTTCTGCCAGTTGAACGCGTAGGTGTACTGGCCGATGTCCCCGAATTCCGCAGGGGCCTGGAACGAGGTGATCAGGAGCGAGACGAGCGGGGTCAGGAAGAACAGAACGAGATAGAGGATGCCGGGCAACAGCAACAGGATGGCGACCCGGCTGCGTCGCCGCGGGGCCGGGTCTGCCTGCGCAGTCGTGGTGGCGAAGGCCGCGAACGCCACTAGGCCTCCTCGAGCTCCGTGACGAGGGACTCGCGGCGCTGCGCCGCGATGCTCCGGGTGTCGGTGTCCGCGGCGAACCGGGGCCCGGCTCCCGGAACGGGTTCGTCTTCGAGGCCGAAGCCGTGCTCGACGTGCCAGTCGAGCCAGACCTCGTCGCCGACATCCGCCACCGGGCCGAAGGCCATGTTCTGGGCGAAGACGATCAGGGTGCCGATGTACGGCACGGCGACGAGATACTGGGTGCTCACGCCGCTGAATGACACGTCGATCACCCGGCCGGGACCCATGACATTGCGGTCGGCGGCCTCGACGGGCGCCTTGCGATGCAGCCACATCTTCTCCGGCCGGACGCCGATCGTGACCTCGCCGGCGTGGCGGTGCGCCCGGTCGGCGGGGACCAGTACCCGGTGCCCGGCGATGTCGACGGTGATCGAGGTGCTCGTGCTGCCGATGACGGGCCCGGTGAAGAGGTTCGACTGGCCGAGGAAGTTCGCGACGAACGCCGTCTTCGGCAGCTCGTAGAGCAGCTCGGGCGCACCCATCTGTTCGATCCGGCCCTTGTTCATCACCGCGATGGTGTCGGCCATGGTCATGGCCTCCTCCTGGTCGTGGGTGACATGCAGGAAGGTGAGGCCGACTTCCTCCTGGATGGTTTTGAGTTCGAGCTGCATCTGGCGGCGCAGCTTGAGGTCGAGGGCCCCGAGCGGTTCGTCGAGCAACAGGAGTGCCGGCTTGTTCACGATCGCCCTGGCGAGGGCGACCCGCTGCTGCTGCCCGCCGGACAGCTGCTGTGGCTTGCGCGCGGCGAGGTGGTCGAGCTCGACGAGCCGGAGCGCCTCGTGCGCCTTGCCGACCGGGTCGGCGATCTTCCGGCGGCGGAGTCCGAAGGCGACGTTTTCGAGGACCGTCATGTGCGGGAAGAGCGCATAGCTCTGGAACACCGTGTTGACCGGGCGCTGGAAGGCCTTCTGCTGCGTGACATCCGCCCCGCCGATCAGGATGCTGCCGGCGGTCGGCTCCTCGAGGCCGGCGACGAGCCGGAGCGTCGTGGTCTTGCCACAGCCGGACGGGCCGAGCAGGGCGAAGAAGGAGCCGGCCGGGATCGAGAGATCGAGGTGTTCGATGGCCGTGAAGCCGGGGAAACGCTTCTGGATTCCGACCAGTTCGAGGTCGGCACCCGAATCGGCGAAGGTGCCGGATGCCACCCTAGGCTCCCAGCAGGATCGACTGGAAGTCGGCGCCGTACTTCTGTTCCTCTGTCCCGTCGAGGGTGCGGAACACGTGCGCCTTCGCGAGGGTCGAGGCGTCAGGGAAGATCAGCTGGTTGTTCGCGAGCTCGGGGTCGATCGCCATCGCGGCTTCCTTCGCACCGGCGACGGGGGTGATGTAGTTCACGTACGCGGCGACCTCTGCGGCGACCTCTGGCTCGTAGTAGTAGTTGATCAGCTTTTCGACGTTCTTCTTGCGCGGGGACCCGATCGGAACGATGAAGTTGTCGTTCCAGAGCGTTCCGCCCTTCTCGGGCACGGCGAAGCCCCACTTGTCGCCGTTTTCGGCGTTGAGCTGCACGATGTCGCCCGACCAGACGATGGCGGCGAGGGTGTCCTCGTTGACGAGGTCTTCCTTGTAGGAGTTGCCCTTGATGTTGCGGACCTGGCCGTTGGCGACCTGCTTCTTGAACTCGTCGATCGCGGCGCCGAATTCGGAGTCGCCCCACTTCCCGGAGATATCGACGCCCTGGTCGAGCATGATCAGGCCCATCGTGTCCCGCATCTCGGAGAGGACGCCGATGCGGCCCTTGAGGCTCGGGTCCCACAGCTCGGAGACCGAGGTGAAGCCGTTGGGGAGCTTTTCCTTGTTCCAGGCGATCCCGGCGAAGCCGCCCTGCCACGGCACGCTCATCGCGCGACCCGGGTCGAAGTCGACGTCCTTGAGGGACGGGAGCAGGTTGCTCAGGTTGGGGATGTTCGCGTGGTCGAGGCCCTGGGTGTAACCGAAGCGGATCAGCCGGCCCACCATCCAGTCGGTGAGGCACGCGACATCGGCGCCGATGTCTTTGCCGAGGGCGAGCTGGTCCTTGACCTTGCCGTAGTAGGTGTTGTTGTCGTCGACGGCTTCCGTGTACGCGACCTTGATGCCGGTTTCGGCGGTGAACGCCGCAAGCGTGGGGTAGCTGCCGGCGTCGTCTACATCGATGTAGAGCGCCCAGTTGTCCCAGCGGATGGTTTTGTCTGAATCGGAGACGTCGGCGGCCGCGGAGGGCTTGGCTGCTCCACCGGTGGAGCACGCAGCAAGGGCGAGGGCCGCGGCCCCGGCGCCCGCTCCGGCGAGCAGGGTGCGACGACCCAGGGTGGCATGCTGGGCCTGGCGGACGAGCTGGCGGATCATCGGGTCGGCGGGCAACGGCCTCGGCATCATGTCTGGGGTCTCCTTGCGTTTCAGCGAGCGAACACCCACACGACGACGGGTGAGTTGCTAGATACTCGCACAGCGCGGGCCGTTAGTCACGGCTGAGTGACCAAATCATCGATTACGTAACGCACTTGTCACGAAATCAGTGGTCTCGGCGTCGTTTGACACTCGAAATGGGCGCTTGCGCTGGTCGGGTGGCGCCCGAGGCCCGACCGGAATCACGCCGCACCGAAGGCCACCCTGCTGAGGTCGCCTTCGGGCGACAGGGACCAGAGATGGCCGCGGCCGGGTGCCAGGGGTGGCGGGAGATCCCGCCTGCGGGTCAGCATGCGGTAATCGGCGAGGGTGCAGCCGTCGAAGACGATGGGTGAATGAACCCGAAGCGCGGCCAGGAGCGACCAGTTGGCCTGCCAGGTCTCGGGATCCCCGATGAAGACGGTCGCCGCGCCATGCCGGGCCAGGACTGCCTCCGGTTTCGCGGCACCGGCACCGGCGGTCAGCTCCACAACGTCCGGGTGCGCGGCATCCGCTCGAAGGTGAGCGGCGGAGCGGGCCGGGGACCCGCTCACGTGGATGATCGATGTGCCCGCTGCGAGAGCGAGTACGGTCGCGGTCGGGCGCGCGTCAGGGCCGGGGACTGCGCGGTCCGGTCTGCCGGCGACCGGGGATGCAGCCGTGTGCGGGACAGGAGATTGTGGAGCGAGCACCTGGATGCGCCGGCCACGCCAGTGTCCGCCGCCGGGAGGGAGGGTTGGGTCGAACTGGGCCGCCTGTCCCCCTGCGGCGAGGTGTTCGGCCCGGTCGGGCAGGCGCAGCAACAGGTGTTCCTGGCAC
>NZ_JASJVF010000044.1:0-18532 GCF_035019805.1 Cryobacterium sp. 10I1 | reverse complement strand
ACTCAGCGGCCTGTTCCAGGATCGAGAGCGCATCCAGGTGCGCCTCCACGACGCGGGCAGCGGTCAGGTCTGCCGCCGCGACCGTGGCCAGCGTGTCGAAGAGCCGTTCGGTTCGCCCGGAACCCGGTCCCGCCCCGTCAAGCCGAACGCCGAGCGCGATCGCCAGTCGCAGGGCCTCCTGGGTGTTCCCGTTCACCTGGAACGCATGGTCGGCCACCGCGCGCAGGTCTTTGTCGCCCGCGTCCAGCGTCGACCTGGCCAGCCGAACCGGCTCGCTCGTGTTCGCAGCGTTCGACTCGCTCACCACGTGACACCGAACCCGGCCGAGGCCATACTTGTCCCCCATCTCACAACTGTTCATCGTGCGGAACGGCTGGTCGGCTCCCCAGTCGCTCGCTCGTGTCGGCAGCACCATATCAGGAACCGAGGAAACAAAAGAGTCCCAGACGGGGAGAACTTGACACCGATCTGTCTTGAGTTGGAAGCGTTCAGAGCCCCAGGGTCAGCAGATCCGCGGCCTGGGGCTCCCCTGCCGCATCCGCGAATGCTTGCAGTGCGTGTTGAAGCACGGTCCGTCGATCCGGCGTCATTCTCGACAGGATGGTGGAGATATCCGACCGGCGTCGTCCGGTGGCGTCGTCTACGAGTCGCCTGCCACTCTCGGTGAGTTCGAGGAGGACCTCGCGCCGGCTGTCGGGGCTGGCCGCCCGCTCCACCCAGCCTCCGGCGACCATGCGATCGACGAAGCGGCTGAATGTCGATGGGATGACTCCCATTCGCTCCGCCACAGCGCCCATCCGGGTTGGGCCGGTCGAACTGAGCAAGACCAGGACCCGGAACTGCGGCAGGGAAACGACGTCCAGCGTTGCCACAACCGAGCGGGCAACGACGCCGAGCAAGGCACGGGAGGCGGCAAGGGTCGCGTCGGCCGCTCGTGCGTCGGCTTCAGTGAGGACGTCCATCGGTCAAACCCCGTTCCAGGCAAGTGATACCGTGATTATTGCACACATGCAACAATTGTCTAATTGCACATTACGGAGCCTGATGGCACAGCCCACTCTGAGCCTGCGGGGACGAATGAGATCCCTCTTGTTGGAGCCCTTGCACACGTGGTTCAACCGGATCCTCACCGGCTCCGGACGACTCATTTTCATGTCTGTCGTGGTTGGCGCAGGTGTCGGTTTCGGCGCAGTTGCGTTCCGTTGGCTGGTGGCCACCGCGACTCTGATTTTCACGGGAACGGTCGATTACTCAGCCTCCGTCGGCCATCCGGCAAATCCCTGGGTTCCGTGGTTGGGGGGCGCATTCGTGATCGTCGCTCCGGCCATTGGCGGTCTCCTCTACGGCCCCTTGGTGAACAAGTTCGCACCGGAAGCCCGGGGGCATGGCGTTCCAGAGGTCATGTACGCCATCACCAAACGGGGCGGCCGGATTCCCGGCAAGGTTGCGATCGTCAAGTCGCTCGCTTCGGCCATCACAATCGGTTCCGGTGGGTCGGTGGGTCGCGAGGGCCCTATCGTCCAAATCGGGTCAGCACTCGGTTCCACACTTGGCCGGGCAGTCCGGCTGCCCGAATCCCAGCTCAGAACCCTCGTCGCGTGCGGCGCCGCAGGCGCGATCGCAGCCACGTTCAATGCTCCGATCGCCGGAATCTTTTTCGCCCTCGAACTGCTGCTCAGGGATTTCGCCGCCCGTTCCTTCGGCGTGGTCGTCCTTGCCTCAGTGACCGCATCGATCGTCGGCCGCTCGATCCTCGGCGATCACCCCTTCCTCAGCCTGCCGACGTTCACCATCGTCAACCCGTCTGAGTTCACGCTCTTCGCCGTGCTTGGACTCGCGGCAGGCCTGACCGGAGTCGGGTTCACGAAGGTCCTGTACGCCGTGGAAGACCTCTGCGACTGGGCCTGGCGGGGCAAACCGGAGTGGTTGCGGCCGGTCGCCGGCGGCCTCGTGCTCGGCCTGGTGCTCTTTGCCTTGCCCCAGATGTACGGGGTCGGTTACCCGGTCCTGGAGAAGGGCGTCCAGGGCGGCTATGCCCTGGGCTTCGTTGCGCTGTTGCTCGTCGGCAAGGTCGTTGCGACGAGCCTGACCATCGGCATCGGCGGCTCCGGAGGAGTGTTCGCACCGTCACTCTTCATCGGAGCGATGCTCGGTGCCGCATTCGGCGACGTCGCCGGCATGGTGTTCCCCGTGTTCGCCGGGCAAACCGGAACGTTTGCCCTGGTCGGCATGGGCGCGGTCTTCGCCGGGGCAACGCGGGCCCCGATCACGGCAGCCATCATCCTGTTCGAACTGACCGGGGAATACTCGATCATCCTTCCCTTGCTGCTCGCGATCGTGATCGCGACGGGCGTGTCCCGGCTTCTCAGCAGGGACACGATCTACACCCTCAAACTTCGTCGCCGCGGCGTGAGCGTCGACGGTGGTCCCGGTGGCATCCTGCTGCATTCCACGCTCGTGCGTGAGGTCATGACGGATGCTCCCGATGCGGTGAGTTCCCGGCTCACGCCCGCCGCAGGAGCGCGGATACTCATCGATTCAGGCAAACGCGCCCTGCCGGTTCTTCATAGCGACGGAACGTTCATCGGAATCGTGACCGTCGCTGCCATATCCGACTCCCTGGGCAACGATGACGACAGTAGCGCGATCACCCTCAGTGCCCTGATCGAGACGCCCACTTCCGCGAGCCCCGATGACACGCTGGACAGTGTGCTGGATCGGGTGCTTGCGGCCAGCGAGAGCGATGGCCTGCCCGTCGTCGATTCGTCCGGAATGCTCCGCGGCTGGCTCACGCTCAATGCCGTTCTCCGAACTGTCACGGCCAGGCCCTGAGACGGCAGGCTTCCGCACCCGAACGCACGAACGGCCCGTGCCGGAGCACGGGCCGTTCGTCACAACAGTGGCTTACTTGGTGAGCGAGTCCACGTAGCCCTGATTGTCCGCGATCCACTTCGCAACGATGGGGCCGTAGTCCTGGCCGTCGTAGTCGACGAACATCGCGGTCTCGAGCGAGTACAGCTGATCGAGGTCCATCTTGTACCCGGACAGCCACTTGGTGGCCTGCGGGAAGTCAGTGCCGAAGTCCTTCTTGCCGTAGGCGTGGATGGTCTCCGTGGCCCCCAGGGTGCCTTCGGGGTCTTCGAGGTTCTTCAGGTCGAAGGAGCCATACGCCCAGTGCGGCTCCCAGAGGGTCACGGCGATGTTCTCGCCGGTCTTCGCGGCCGCCGTGAGCTCGGTGAGCATCGCGGCGGTCGACGAGGTCTGGTAGTCCATGTTCTCGAGTCCGTAGGTCGGAATCGTCTTGTTCGTGACGGCCTCGGTCAGGCCGGCCCCCGGTTCGATTCCCACGATCTTGTTGCCGAACAGGTCGGCGTTGGCGGCCAGTTCCGCGATCGAGTTGATCGGTGCATCCGCGTTCACGGCGATGGTGTTCTTCGCCTCGGTGTTCCAGGCCGCGAGTTCGGTGATCTTGTCACCGTATTGCTTGAGGTACGTGGCGTGGGTGTTCGGAAGCCAGACGTCGAGGTTCACGTCGTAGTCGCCGGTGGACAGCCCCGCGTAGACCGCGGCGACGTCGGCGTACTCGAGTTCGACGTTGTAGCCCTGCTTGTCCAGAATGGCCTTCCAGAGCTCGGACGCCGCGACACCCTCGTCCCAACCGTTGAACACGGCGATCGTGAGGTCTTTGTTGTCGGAGTTGCCGTTGCCGACGGTCTGCGCGGGTGTTGCTGCACAGCCCGTGAAAGCGAGAAGCCCGACGGCTCCGAGGGCGATGATGCTGAGGGAACGGTTCTTCATGTGTCTTCCTGTCTTGTCACCTGCTGTGGGTGACCGGGGTTGACGGATGCGCCGGGCGGCCGAGGCGGCCGGGTGCGACACGGAGACAGGTGTCTCCGTGAGTATTGGGGGTGCCGGTCAGGACGAACTCGACCGGCTGGAATCGCGGAGTGCCGTGTGAGGTACCCCGCCAGTTGCAGGTCAGACTCCGGCGGGCTGCGGCGTCTTCACGTCTGCGACGGGCGCGCTGATCGGGCTCTCGGCCGCCACTGCGGCGGCCTGCCGACGGTGCTTGCGCCCGGCAAGGAGACGACCGATCGGTGTGATTCCCGTGCCGAGCGATGCGGTCATCCGGTCGAGGAAGATCGCCAGGATCACGACCGCCAGTCCGGCTTCGAATCCCAGCGACACGTCGATGCGGCTGAGACTCGCCACGACCTGCTGGCCGAGACCGCCGGCGCCGACCATTCCCGCGATGACGACCATCGACAGGGAAAGCATGATGACCTGATTGATTCCGGCCATGACGGTCGGCATCGCCAACGGGAGCTGGATCTGGCGCAGGATTCTCGCCGGGGACGCACCGAATGCCTCGCCCGCCTCGACGACCTCGTGATCAACGCTGCGGATGCCGAGCTCGGTCAGGCGGACGCCCGGTGCCATCGCGAAAATGATCGTCGCCACGATACCGGGCACGACTCCCACCCGGAAGAGGATCAGCGCGGGAATCAGGTAGACGAACGCGGGCATGGTCTGCATGAAGTCGAGAATCGGCCGGATGATCTTGGAGGCCAGGGCGGACTTGGCGGCCAGGATCCCCAGGGGGATGCTCACCAGGATGGCGAGGACGCTCGCCACGAGGACCAGGGCGAGCGAGTCCATCGCGTTCTGCCACTGGTCGACACCCACGATGACGATGAGGCCGATGACGGCGCCCACGGCGAATTTCCAGCCACGGACCATCAGGCCCAGTGCAGCGGCCACGAGGATGATCACCCAGAACGGCGGTGAGGCAAGGACGAGGTCGACGAACTCGTAGGCGCCGTTGAAAATGGTGCGCACGAAATCGAAGAGAAAGCTGAAATTGTCGGTGACGAAGGCGATGAAGTCGTCGGCCCAGCTGCCGAGCGGGATGCGGAAGTCGTTCACAGCTGTGCTCCTTCCAGCGCGGTCTCGCGCAGGGTTTCGGTGATCACGCGGAGCGAGATGGTCGATGGCGGTTCGGTGACCGGCACCTCCCCCGTCGCGGTGGTGACGTTACCGAGAGCGGCAAGCAGGGTGACTCGCGGGATGACACCGAGCAGACGGTTTCGCGCATCGACGACGGCGATCGGCAAGTCGCTCTCCACCGCCAGCTCGACGAGGTCGACCAGGGCGGTATCCGCTGAAACGGCCGTTGCTTCCTTGATGATGGGGCGAAGGTCCGGGTGGCTGGCCTTGACCTGCTTGAGCACATCGCGGTCACGTACGACCCCGACGAAGCCGAGGTCACGCCCGACCACGAACGTGGCGGAGGTCTGCAGGTCGCGCATCGTACGCAGGGCGGCACGCGGGCCGGACGTCACGGTGACCATGGATCGCACCGGCTCCATCACGCTCCCGGCCGTGAGTACCCGGGCCCGGTCGACGTCCTGAACGAACTGGGCGACGTAGTCGTTGGCCGGGTCGGTGAGGATGTCTTCCGGGGTGCCGATCTGCACGATGCGACCGTCGCGCATGACCGCGATCCGGTCCCCCAGGAACATCGCCTCGTTGAGGTCGTGGGTGATGAAGATGATGGTCTTGCCGAGTTCGGCCTGCAGCTCGATGAGCTGTTCCTGCATCTCGCGGCGGATCAGCGGGTCGAGTGCCGAGAACGCCTCGTCCATCAGGAGAACCTCGGTATCGGCGGCGAGCGCCCGACCGAGGCCGACCCTCTGCTGCATCCCGCCGGACAACTCGGACGGCATGCTGTCGGCCCAGCCGTCCAGGCCCACCAGGCGGATGATGGTGCGGGCCTTCGCGAGGCGCTCCGCGCGAGGCATGCCCTGGACCTCGAGGCCGTACGCCACATTGTCGATCACGCTGCGGTGGGGTAGCAGGGCGAAGTGCTGGAAGACCATGGACACGCTCCGGCGACGCACATCGCGCAGCTTGGCGGCCGGGAGTCCGGTAATCCGGGTGTCACCGACGGTCACTGTCCCGGAGGTCGCCTCGAGCAGGCCGTTGAGCATGCGAATCAGAGTGGACTTGCCCGAACCGGACAGTCCCATCACCACGAAGATCTCGCCGCGCCGGACCTCGAAAGAGGCATCGATCACGGCGGCTGTTCCGAGGTGCGCGAGGTCTCCACGACTCGCGCCGCCCTCGAGTTTCTTGACGATGTCATGCGGTCGGCGGCCGAATGCCTTATACAGGTGGTCCGCCTTGACGGCGATTTCGGGAGCTGGGGATGTCGAGGCTGTGTGCTCCGCCGAGGCGGCGAATTCCTGTGCGTGTTCGGCAACGATCTGGGTCACGGATTCTCCGGAGCGCGACGACGAAACCGGCTTCACAGCCGGCACGTCGGGGGCTAGCTGTATCGGGCGGGTAGGCCGAGACCGGCCCTGACGCCACTAAGTGGCGTGAGCTGGAGCGACCATGGGGCCACATCCGTCTGGCCTCACCATACGACCGCGGCTCTTCCAGTCTTGCTGGGGGCTGCGCGCTCGCGTCCTGATGAGGTTCGTAAGAACATTCACAGCCTAACACCATGAAGGTCTCAGGCCCGTGCCGAGGATCTGCGTGGACGCTGGCGACGCCACTTAATCAAGAAAGTCCGGTTCCCTTGATTTCGAGGGAACCGGGTAATTGTGGCCTCAACGGGATTCGAACCCGCATGACGATCTTGCCGTCGGCATCTCACGGCGGCGATCAGGAACTGTGCTGGACGGCGCGACCGGTCGGGAAGCGGTCGCGATGCTGGCCCAGGCTCAGGACGAAAAGCTCTTCCGAAAAGCGGGCCCTCGGAGGGTAATTGCCCTCTCGCCTCAGCAGATGGCGACGAGGACCGTGTCGAGGGCGACTCCACTCGTTTCAGCCGGGGACTCGGGGTCGGTGGCCAGGTCGCGGCTGACGGTCTCGCAGCGCAGGATCCGCTCTGGTCCGACGATCGAAGATAGGAGCTCGGGCGTATAGAGAATGTCGGGATTGCCAGGGCCAGGGCCGCCTGCGTCGATGTTGCCTCGGTCGTGACCAAGGACAAGGAGGTGCCCGCCCGGAGCGAGCCAGCCAATCGCCCTGGCCAATACGATTCGAATCAGTTCCTCCGGCAGGTGCAGGTACATCACTGTTACCAGGTCAAAGCGTTCTTCGGTTTGCCAGGTCGTGGCATCTGCGACCAGCCAGTCCACATCGACGCCGGCCGCCCGCGCGTGCTCCCGGGCCTGGCCAATTGCCTCGGCGGAGAAGTCGAGCCCGGTAACGTTCCAGCCGCGGCTGGCCAGCCAGATCGCGTTACGCCCGTCACCTGAGGCCATGTCGAGGGCGAGCCCCGGGGTCCAGGGCGAAACAATGTCCTGCACGAGCTTTGCTGGTACGGCCGACCAGAGCCTGGCGTGGTCGCCGTCCCGTGCCTGCCGGTAACGACTATCCCACTCGTTCGCGTCCACTGTGAGGTCCCTTCGATCAATCCGGCATCCGGCGTGGCGATTGTCGCACGGTTCGCTGTCGGGAACCGAGCGAGCGTCAAGGGTTGGAGAAGCATCCACTAGTGCGGCCAGCCCGGAAACGGGATCCTCGTCCGAGCGGCCTGCTCGAAAGCCCTACCGGTCGTGAACGCTTGCGAAGAGGCCGCCTATTGGACGACGACCAGTTATGGGATGGGGCGAACGCTGGTGCGGCGATTCTCAACGGCACCTACCGCTTATGCGCTCGCGACACAGATAGAGTTGGCGCCTCTGAGCACCTAGGAGCCGATAGAACGGGCACCGCAGGCGTTCACGTGAGGATTGCGCTCGGGTCGGCTCAGACTACCTGGGTCAGTGCGCGGGTAGCCGTGTCGAGCGTGCGCGCGATGGCGTGAATGGCCTCTGGAACGACGCGGTAGTGCACACTCATCCCGTGTCGTTCCTTGGTGAGGATGCCGCTGGTTTCGAGTTTCTTGAGGTGGTGACTGACCGTTGGCTCAGAAAGCTTGACAACGGGGGCCAGGTCGCACGTACACGCTTCCTGGTCCGGCTGGGCCAGAAGGTAGGCCAGGAGCTGCAGGCGGGTGGGATCAGCCAGAGCCTTGAGGCGGACCGCGAGTGCCATCGCATCGTCCAAGGCCAGCGTGGCGCTAGCGCCCAGGGGATCGCAACAGATCGGCGAGGCGTCCTCCAGGAGGGGAAGGGTCTTGGGCATGGGTCCATCATCCCACCTTCTTGACATATATCAAAGAGGTGGCACACTAATGATTAGACGCACGTCGAATACGTATGCGTTCCTAGTCAAGGAGTCCTCGTGAACATCGCCGAGCGGATACCGACCACGACCCGCGGCCGGGTCGGCGTCCTGATTGCGGGGATCGGCGTGTGGGCGCTGGCCTACTGGGCCAACGAGTGGCTCTGGAACGTCATCCTCTACGATGCGTTCGGCCTCGACCCGAAAAACCAGATCACCGAGACCATCCACTTCTTCCTCTACGACTCGCTGAAGATCCTGCTCCTGCTGGTCATCATCATCTTCGCCTCCACCGTGCTCCGCTCCTTCATGAGCGTGGAGCGCACGCGGGCCTTCCTCGGCGGCAAACGCGAGGGCGTCGGGAACCTCCTCGCGGCGGCCCTGGGCGTCATCACCCCGTTCTGCTCCTGCAGCGCCGTACCCGCCTTCATAGGCTTCGTCGCCGCGGGCGTGCCGATCGGCGTCACGATGAGCTTCCTGATCGCGAGCCCCCTCGTCAACGAGATCGCCATCGGCCTGCTCTTGACCCTTTTCGGGTGGCAGATCACCGCCCTCTACGTAGTCTCCGGTCTGACCATCGCAGTCGTGTCCGGTTACATCCTGGGTCGCCTGCACGTCGAACGCTGGGTCGAACCCTTCGTCTTCGAAGTAAAGCTCGGCGGCCAGACCATTGACCCCTCCCTCGGCCTGACCTTTGGGCAGCGGATGCAGATGGGTGTCGAAGAGGTCAGGAGCCTGATCGCGAAGATCTGGGTCTACCTCCTCGTCGGCATCGGTCTCGGCGCCCTGATCCACGGCTGGGCGCCGACCGACTTCTTCGCCACCTACGCCGGCCCTGGCAACCCCTTCGGCGTGCTGATCGCCGTTCTCATCGGCATCCCGCTCTACTCCAACGCCGCCGGGGTAATGCCCTTGGTCGCAGCCCTCTACGACAAGGGCCTGCCGATGGGCACCCTGCTCGCGTTCATGATGGCCGTCGTCGCACTGTCCCTGCCAGAGATGATCCTGCTCCGCCGGGTGCTCAAGCCCCAGCTCCTCGCGATCTTCATCACGACCACCGGCCTCGGTATCGTCGCCGTCGGCTACCTCTTCAACGCCATCCTGGCTTGATCACCGCACCCGAAAGGAATCCCCTCATGAACATCAAGATCCTCGGCCCCGGCTGCCGCAATTGCGTCAACCTCACCAAGGCTGCCACCACCGCCGTCGCCGAACTCGGCCTCGAGGCCAGCATCGAAAAAGTCGAGGACTACACCGCGATCCTCGGATATGGCGTGATGAGCACCCCTGCCCTCGTCATCAACGAGAAAGTCGTCGTCTCCGGCCGTGTACCGACCCTCGCCGAAGTGCGTACACTCCTGACTGCCGCGAGCCACTGACCGGACTCCATCGGCACATGATCCGCGCTAGTCGATGCCGAGGAACCGTCTCCGCCCGAGGAGGTATTCCACGACGACACCACCCGCAACCGCAAGCGTCATGGGGATCAGCAGTGCCGGTCCCTGCCCGGTGAATTCGAGCACCAGGACCAGAGCTGTCAGGGGTGCGCGCATGGCAGCGGCGAGGAATGCGGCCGCGCCGACCAGGGCGAAGGCCGCCACCGGAGTACCGGGCCACAACGTGCCCCAGAGCCCTCCGGTCACGATGCCGAACGCGGCACCGATCGCGAGCGAGGGCGTCAGAGTTCCTCCGGCGGCACCGCTGCCGATCGTGGCGATCGTGGCTCCTACCTTGGCAACGAGGAGCACCGCCACCAGCCCGATCGGCACGACGGCGTCGAACGCGGTCTGGCCGAGTGAACGTCCGTTGCCGAGAATTTCTGGAAGCAGGAGCGACAGTAGTCCAATGGCCGAGAACACCAGCGGCATGACGACCAGAATCAGCCAGCCCTGCGGACGCCGTTTCTCGGCCCCGGCGGCCAGTCGCACGAAACCGACCGCAGCGAACCCGATCACGGGTCCGGCAAGAAGAGACCAGACCAGGAGCGATGGGGTCTGAGTGAACTGCGGCACGGAATACAGCGGGGTCGTGGGCACAACGATTTGCGCGACCAGTGTCGCGATCGCGGACGTGGCGAGGGCCGGCAGGACCGTGGCCAGAGTCAGCTCGGCGAGCAGGATCTCGACGGTGAAGAGCGCACCCCCGAGCGGCACGTTATAGACCGCGGCGAGCCCTGCCCCGGCGCCGCACGCGACCAGAACACGACGTTCGCGGGCAGTGACGCCTGCCTTCTCGCTGAGCCAGCCCGCCGCCAGTGCGCCCAGCTCGCGGGGGGCCATCTCGCGGCCGATCGACGCGCCCAACCCGACGATCACGATCTGCAAGGCCGAGTTCACCAGGGTCGCGAGCACGGGCATCCGCTCGCCGGCAACGCTTCGGTCCACCGGGACGATGGGTCGCCCCCAGCGACGCACGGCCCACCAGCCGACGGCACCGATCACGCCCGCAACGCACAAGGCGATCACGCGTGTCTGCGGTGCGGACCTGGCCAGCCCGTCGAGATAGGTGCCTTCGGAGTAGCCGTAGGCGAGGTGTTGAATCGCTCGAAGGAGGACGCTCACCGCGAGCCCGCCCAAACCTGCCCCGACACCGACGAGCGCCGTGACCACGACGATTCGGGCGACCCACGACGGAGTAACCGAATTCGGGACGGGCCTCACGTTTCGATCGTAGCGTTCGGGGATCGCTCCATTGGGTGCACCGCTCCCTCACGGGTCGCCCCTCTATGAGAACCTTCCCAGCATCCGCCTATGCGGCCGCACTGGTGCGGGGCACCCAGCGGACCCGAATAGGCTTTGGGCGGTTCGAGACATCGGACCCCTCCGGAACCTCTGGGAGACCTTCGTCCGCCAGCTGCGCCGAGACCGACGATCGAAAGGTGAACACGGTGCTTCACACCAGCATTCCGAGCCCATCCATCAGTTATTTCGATCTGGGACCCCTGCGTGTTCACTTCTATGCGCTCTGCATCCTGACCGGCATCGTCATCGCCGTCTGGTTGTCCTCGGCGCGGTTGACGGCTCGTGGCGGCAAGCCGGGCATGGTGATGGACATCGCCATGTGGACGGTCCCGATCGGAATCGTCGGCGGTCGCCTGTACCACGTCGTCACTCATCCGACCGATTATTTCTTCCCCGGCGCGGATCTCTGGAAAGTGCTGTTCGTCTGGGAAGGCGGACTCGCGATCTTCGGTTCGATCCTCTTCGGCAGCATCGGAGCCTATATCGGCTGCCGTCGGGCCGGCATCAGATTCTTCTCGTTCGCTGACGCCCTCGCCCCCGGCCTGCTCCTCGCGCAGGCGTTCGGCCGCTTCGGGAACTACTTCAACCACGAGCTCTATGGTGGCCCGACGACCCTCCCCTGGGGACTCGAGATCGAGTCGACGAACGCGGCCTTCCCCACGGGGCTGCCGGCCGGGACGCTCTTCCAGCCGCTCTTCCTCTACGAAATGATCTGGAACGCGATCGGTGTCGTGCTGATCATCTTCGTGCTCGAGCGCCGGTTCAACCTCCGCTGGGGCAAGACCCTCGGCTTCTACCTGCTCTGGTACGGCGCCGGACGGGCGTTCCTCGAGTCGCTCCGCCTGGACCCGACCGAGTATTTCCTCTTCGACCTCAAGATCAACGTGGACATCGCGCTCCTCGCCGCCATCGCCGGGATCGTCCTCATCATCGTCCAAACCCGGCGCCACCCCGGACCGGAACTGTCGATCTACCGGAATCCGGAGGAGCCCCCGGCCGACGGCCTGACCGCGACGGATGCCCCGTCCGACTCACACGCGGATGTAAGCCCAGCCCTCGAACTGCCGAGCGGTCAGATGGGCGACAGCCGCAGGGACGACTGACACACTCGGAAGCAAATCAGCGGCGTCCAGCCCGACGGACCGCATGCTGTTCTGGCAGGACAGCACCCGCACGGGCGTTGCAGCGAGCTCGGTCAGGGCGTTTTCCAGGTCCGATCGCGCGCGCAGGAACAACACGACCGACCCCTGGACCACGATCTCGATCGTGAGCGTCGGGAGTTGGGCGCTGGCATTGAGCGCGGATCGGATGCCGGCCTGGATCAGTGTCGCATCGGCGCCGCTGACGTGCAGGAGGAGCCCGGCACCGGTCACTGCTTGACCGCGCCCGCCACCGTCAGGCTCCGTGTCGTAGGCTGTCCCGACCTCCGTCACGGACGGCCGCCGACTCTCGGGAACAACGGGCGGCACGTCGTGCATACTTCGCCGTCTTCGGTGCCGTCGATGCCGCCTGACGTACCTGACCGACGCTGGCTACGCGTTGCCTTGTATTCGCTATTCAGCCGTGCCAGCAATGCCCACACCAACAACGCGATCGCCGCGACGCCGACGACAGGACGAATGCCCGGCTCGAGCAGAGGCACTGCAGTGCGCAGATCGGTCGACAGATAGAGCGAGATCAGGCCGAGCGCCGGCCAGCGAAGATCACACAGGGTGGCATCCGCACCGATCGGTGCATCGACGTAGCTGGCCACGACCAGACCGATCAGGCAAGCACCCCCTACCGTGACCGCATCCGCCCACCAGGGACCGGGGAACACCAGGGACCCGCCAACGATCGCGACGGTTCCGGATGCGAGCGTCAGTCCGGTCAGGGCCATCGCGGCGACGGTAACGATGATCAGCCGACGACGTGTCGGCCAGGACCGCAGTTCACGAATCATGCCCGGAATTCTCATCTGGTCAATGCCTCCCGGCTCGGTACAACGATGGGACTCGGCGCAGCAGACGCCAAAGTGCATGAGCTCTCCCGAGTGAGGCGGGCATGCAACGCCCAGCCCAGCAGAAGGATGGATGCCCCGGCCAGGTACGGCTGCACCGGCTCGAAGAACTGCAGCGCTCCGCTTGCACCGAGGGCGAGGAGAACGATCTTGTTGCATACGGGGCAACCGACCGCGAAGAAGGTGATCATCCATCCGGCCATACCGAGTCGTCCCTCTGCGCGACGGGGCGCTGCACCCTCCGGGTACGCGACGTATGTGGCGGACACGAGCCCGGCGAGTATCGCGCTCGCGGCGAGCACCGGCCAGGACCAGGACGTCGGGGCGACTGCGCGTGCGAAGAACGGCGTGTCGATCAAGTCGGTCGGAATCGCGATGACCAGGTACGTGCCGACCGCAGCAGCGAGCGCGATCCACCAGCGGCGGGCCGGCCATCGCCGGAGGGATGCGCCCGCATTCAGGATGGAATCCACCAGCCGTCTCGCCATCCCTCGCGCTGAGTCGACGCCGACAGTTCGTCCGTTCTGCATAGCTGGCCTCATCACACATAGGAAGGGATATCCGCGAAAGCGTATATACCCATAGGGGTATTTTTATACGGTACGGGGTATTCTTTTGAGGGTCAACCTCACCCGAGCACATGGACACCTCGCGCCAGCACAGGAGCACCGAATGGCATCATCCCCAGAATCTGCGCCAAACCTGCAGATCCCTTCAGCGTCTCGCCGCGACGAACCGGTCGCCGCCTCCCCCGCACCGACCACATCCGACGACCTACGCAAGACCGTCAACAGGCTCAAACGCGCCCAAGGGCAGTTGGCCGCCGTCATTGCCGCTGTTGAGTCAGGCGCGGATTGCCGAACGGTTGTCACGCAGCTCGCAGCGGTATCCAGCGCGATCGACCGTGCTGGGTTCACGATCATCTCAACGGCGATGAAAGAATGCCTCAGCGAAACAAACGCCGACTCGGCAAGGACGCCGCTCCGGGTGGAAGAACTCGAGAAGCTCTTCCTGGCGTTGTCCTAGGCACGTGCGGCTGACGTACGTTCAGCCGATCAGTGCCGTGATCGCTACATAGGCCGCGACACCGAGAACCAGGACAGCGAACCCCCGCTTGAGGACAGTGTCGGACAGGCCTCGTCCGAGCCGGCCCGCTACCAGGGATGAGCCCATGGCAGACGCGGCGAACGCGCCAGTGACCGCCCAGTCGATCTGGACCTCGTCGAGGTGCGCTGCAAATCCGGCGACGGAATTAATGACGATGATGACCAGCGAGGTGCCCACCGTCACGCCCATCGGCAGGCCGAGGACCAGCGTGAGTGCCGGCACGATGAGGAAACCCCCGCCGACGCCGAGCAGTCCGGTGAGAAATCCGACCACGGCACCGGCGGCAAGAGCCCTGGGCAGGCAACTGCGCCAGTTGACACGTCCACCGGGAAGAGCACAGGGGCCACCGGCCGACCGGGTTGGGAGGAACATTCTCACACCGGCGACCACCATGATCACCGAGAAGGCGCCGAGAAGCACACGCTGGTCGAGCATCCGGTTGACCGTCGTGCCCAGGTAGGCGGTGGCCACTCCGGCCACGCCGATGATGAAGGCGAGGCGCCAATGCACGCCGCGGCGAAGCCGTGGGAGCACGGCAACGGCGGAGGCTGCTCCGACTACGATCAGGGAGCTCGGAATGGCCTCGGCGAGGGGCAGGCCTACACCGTAGACAAGGGCGGGGACCGCGAGTATCGACCCGCCCCCGCCGACCAGGCCTAGCAGCGCCCCGACGATCACGCCCAGGACGAGGGCAGTGACGATCACGGAAGCTGGGGCATAACCAGTGGGATGTGCTGTGCGCCGGAGATCATCCCGTCAACCAGTTCATCGCTTTCTCGAACGTCGATGATCCGGACCTCGCCATGTCGGGTGAATACCTGCTGGGGAGCGAGTTCCATTAAGGGCGCCTTTCTAGTGAGGTGTCGGTGCGGTATCTCGACCACAAAACCGCGGAGAGCAGGACGAGCGTGAAGCCGCCGACCAGGATTGGGCCCACGGCGTCGGGGCCGATGGTCGCAATGAGGTCAAGAGTTCCCCAGCCGATGCCGAGATCGGTGAAGAGGGATGGCAGGCCCATTCCCCCAACGAAGAATGCGACGAATACGGATACCCCGGTCACGATGAGGTTGTAATACACCTTCCGAAGCGGGTCCGTGGACGCCCACTGGTAGACACGATTCATCAGGATTCCGTCGGCGCTGTCGGACAACGCCATTCCGGCCATGAAAATGACGGGGAGAGCCAATGCCGCGTACCACGGCAGGTCGGTCTGAGCACCCCGGCGACGACGAGCAGGCTGATTGGCGCAGCCGTATCCAACCCCAACCCGAAAAGCACTCCGATTGGGAACATCTTCCAGGGAGTATCGACGAGCCTGGAAGGCTTCGCCTCTCGGCCGAGTGTCCTGCCGTTCGGAGCACGGTCACGGTGCTAGACCGCCTTCTCAGCCATCGGCATACCGGCCGATTCGACATCGGCGAAGGAGGCGTCCACGTGCACGACGTCCCGGCCCGCACGCTGAAGCAGACTCGCGGCAACGCCGGCACGGTAACCCGACCCGCAGTGCACCCAGATGGTGCCCGCTGGGATCTCGTCCATCCGGGAAAGGATCTCGTGCAGTGGCACGTTGACCGCGCCGATCAGGTGCCCGTCGGCGAACTCGTCGGTGCGTCGCGCGTCCAGAAGCACGTCGCCTGCGGCGTGGTCGCGCGCGAGTTCCGCCCAGCCGACGCGGGGGTAAGAAGCAACCGGGGCATCCGGGGCGAGCGCGCGCGGCTCGGTGCCGATGGCTGCATCCGGGGAATCGATGCCGATCCGCGACAGGTCACGGATTGCGTCTTCGACGTCGGCGTGTGTGCCGACGAGAGTGAGTTTCTCGTCCCAGGGCAGAACCCAACCGAGATAGGTCGTGAAGTTGGAACCATTGCCATACTCGAAGCTCACGGCCCCCTGCAGGTGGCCACTGGAGAACGCGACGCGATTACGCAGGTCGACGACCCATTCACCGTCGGCGAGCCTGCGGGTGAGCTCTGCGGCATCCAGAGACTCGGGCACCTCGAGGTCAGCCGGACCGGGACCCTGCATATTGGCCGGTGCCATGTGCGCGTAATACGACGGGTACGCGGTGAGGTTGGCGATCAACGTAGCGACGAAGTGCTCCTCATCGGCGTCGGTCAGGGCGTGGTTGGTCGTGATCTGCTCGCCGATGGTGGATGAGCCGGCTCCGGTGGCGGGGCCGCTGGAGCAGAACGAGCCGAACCCGTGTGTCGGGAAGAGCGCCGCGTCGTGCTGGGCTTCGTGCACGAGCTTGCGCACGGACGCGTACTGGTCATGGGTGAGTCCGACGGTGTCGATGGCGGCAACCAGGTCGGTACGTCCGACGGAACCGTACAACAGGCTTCCACCGGAGAAGACGGCTTCAGTAGTGCCATCGCTGACGATGTAGGAAACGTGGGTGTGCGTATGTCCCGGGGTGGCGACGACGGTGACCCTGAAGGCGCCGATCTGGACAATCTGGCCGTCCGTGACCGGTTCTCGTTCAAACGAAACGGGGTCGGCCGCGTTGACCAGGTACTCGGCGCCGTGCGCCTGGGCAAGATCGTACCCACCGGTCACGTAGTCATTGTGCAGATGGGTCTCGGCAACGTGGGTGATTGTGACCCCCGCTTCGAGGGCAGCGGCCTCCACTCGGTCGGTGTCGCGTTGCGGGTCGATGACAAGCGCCACGACGCCGTCATGCACCAGGTAGCTGCGATCCCCCAGTTGCGGGGTTTCGATGACGATGACGTCCATGGTCCGTGGTCCTCCAAGTCTCGATGCGGGTCGGTTCTATCGCATCACAATACCCCCGGGGGTATTTTTTCGCAAGAGAGGGAACGTCCGGGCGCAGACATGTCGAGCGCACGGCTCTCTTGCGGGAAATACCCTAGGGGGTATATTGTCGGACCATGGCTACCACTGACATCACCGAAATGACTTTCGACGAGACCATCACCGACAACAGCATCGTGCTGGTGGACTTCTGGGCCGGCTGGTGCGGCCCGTGCCGCATGTTCGCGCCAACCTTCGCGGCCGCGTCGGAGAAGCACCCCGAGATCATCTTCGCGAAGGTCGACACTGAGGCAGAACAGGGCCTGGCTGCCGCGGCCGGCATCCGCTCCATTCCCACCCTGATGGCATTCCGGGACAAGATCCTCGTGTTCTCCCAGCCCGGAGCGCTCAACGCCTCATCCCTCGGCGAGGTGATCGCCGGAGTGCAGGCTTTGGACATGGATGCCGTGCGCGCGAGCATCTCCGCGCGGCAAACGACGGCCTGACCTGCCAACGGCGCATGGTTCGAACTCGCCGGCCCTAGCCCGTGGCGGGCAGCCGGATAGTGATTCTGGTTCCCTCACCTGGTGCGGACGTCGCCTGGATAGTCCCGCCGTGACTGCTGACGATTTCGCGCGCGACAGCGAGCCCGATGCCCGAACCGGCGACCTGTTCCGCCGCACTGCCCCGCCACAAGCGGTCGAAGATGTGTGGGAGTTCTTCCGGCGGGATGCCCGGCCCAGTATCGGCGACCGAGAGCACCGCCTGTCCGTGGTCGACGGAGATCGTGACGGTCACTCTGTCACCCGGCCGGCAATATCGGGCTGCATTGGCGAGGAGATTGCCGATGGCCTGGTGCAGGCGGTCGGCATCCGCCCGCACGAATGCGGGTCCCCCGGGCTCGAGTGTCAGGGTGAGCTCGGCAGCGCGCAGTTGGGGTTCCCGGAGGGCACATTCGTTCCGGGCGACCTGCGCCAGGTCGACGGATGCGAGGTGCAGGGAGAGTCCAGCGGTTTCCACCGCCGACAATTCGGCCAGATCGGTCACCACCCAGCCCAGGCGCAGCGACTGGTCGTGCAGGCCGGCGAGGCCCTCCGGCGTGGGCTGCACGAGTCCGTCGCGCAACTCCTCCAGTCCGGCCTGCAACGCCGCCAGCGGGGTTCTCAGTTCGTGGGCCACATCGGCCGTGAGGTTGCGCCGGTCGCGATCGGACCGAACCACGGCATCCGCCATGCCGTTGAAGGCGACGGCCAGCTCGCCGAGCTCCCCCGGGCCGGGACCCGTGGCACGGGAGTTCCGATCGCCGGCCGTGAACGACCGTGCGGCCCCCGTGATCGCCTGGATGGGCCGAACGAGGAGCCGCGTGACCAGGAAGCTCGCGCCGAGTGCCATGACAAGTGCCACGATGGCGGCCACGGCGATCCAGGGCCAGGCCACGTCGACGACCTGCGTCGCAACCATGGTGCCGAAGTTCATTCGAACGGTGCCGACCTGGCTACCCTCGCTCACGATCGGCGCCGACACCACCGTCTGGCCCATCCCGGAGCCCTGCCCCATTCCCTGGCCCATACCCTGGCCCATTCCCTGATTGTTGGCACTTCCGCTGTTGTCAGCACTGGATTGAAGGGTGGTACCGTTCACGTCGAGAATGGCGAGTCGGGCCGACGCCGCCTCGCCGATCGCGAAGGCGCGGCCCAGATCGGCCTGTTCCCAACCACCACCAGAACGGTAGGCGTCGGGCCCCCCCCCCCCCGCG
>NZ_JASJVF010000043.1:0-18748 GCF_035019805.1 Cryobacterium sp. 10I1 | reverse complement strand
GTCCCGGGCCGGTTCGCGCGCCCCCGAACCGTGCGCTCCGAGCAGCGCGGCGAGCGGATCGCCGCCGTGTTCGACCCGGCTCAGCGCCTGCTTGTAGTCGAGCTGGGCGAGTCCGGGCTCGGCGAGCTCCCGCCAGGTGCGGGGCATCGCGACCATCGGCCGGAACGTGCCGCGCAGGGAATACGGCGTGATCGTGGTCTTCGCAGCGTTGTTCTGGCTCCAGTCCACGAGCACCTTGCCGCCCCTGATCGACTTCTTCATGTCGCTCACCACGAGGTCGGGGTGGTCGGCTTCGAGTGCTCTGGCGAGTTCGTGCGCAACCTGCGAGATCTCGTCGGAGGTATGGGTCAGGTCGAGCGCGGCATACAGGTGGATGCCCTTGCTCCCGCTCGTGACCGGGAGCGGGTCGAGTCCCATATCGCGCAGGATGGCGCGGGCGAGCCTGGCCACCTCTGCGCACTCCGGAAGGGTGACGCCCTCACCGGGGTCGAGGTCGAGCACGAGCCGGTCGGGGTTGCGCCGGCTGCCGTCCCGCCCGAACTGCCACTGCGGAACGTGGAGCTCGAGCGCCGACATCTGCCCGAGCCAGGTCAGGGTCGCGACGTCGTTCACGAGCGGATACACGTTCGTGTGGTCGGTGTGCTCGATCGAGTGGCGCTGCACCCAGCTCGGCGCTGAGTCCTCGAGGTTCTTCTGGAAGAACATCTTCTCCGGCTTCTCCGCCGTGCCGACCCCGTGCACCCAGCGCTTGCGGGTCGCCGCACGGTTCGCGGCGTGCGGCACGAGCACCTCGGCGATCGCGGCGTAGTACCCGAGGACATCCGCCTTTGTGGTGCCGGTCTCGGGGTAGAGCACCTTGTCGAGGTGCGTGAGAGTGATCCGGTGACCGTCGACGGACACGACCTGGCTCGTCGCCTCGTTCATCCGGCCTCCGTTCCGATCGATTCGCCCGGGTTCTCCCGATGCCGTTCCACCAGCATGCCCGCGCACTCCCCGTCCGGCTAGTACGGGCGGCGGATGCGGTGTCTACTGGTTCGCATGAGATCGATCTGGAAAGGCTCCATCACCTTCGGCCTCGTCAACGTGCCCGTCAAGGTCTACAGCGCGACAGAAGACCACGACACCGCGCTGCACCAGGTCCACGACGCCGACGGCGGACGCATCCGCTACCAGCGGCGGTGCTCCCGCTGCGGCCGGATCGTCGACTACGCCCACATCAACAAGGCGTACGACGACGGCGAGAACACGGTCGTGCTCACCGAGGAGGAGCTCCGCAGGCTGCCGGCGGAGAAGAGCAGGGAGATCGACGTCGTCGAGTTCGTGCCGAGCGAGCAGCTCGACCCGATGCTGTTCGAGAAGAGCTACTTCCTGGAACCGGACGGCGCATCGCCCAAGGCGTATGTCCTGCTCCGGCGCGCGCTCGAGGCGAGCGACCGCACCGCGATCGTGCGTTTCGCACTCCGCCAGAAGACCCGGCTCGGCGCGCTCCGGGTGCGCGGTGACGTGCTGCTCCTGCAGGCGCTGCTCTGGAGTGACGAGGTGCGGGAGGCCGACTTCCCCGCCCTGGCCGAATCCACGAAGATCTCGCGGCAGGAGCTCGAACTCTCGGCGGCGCTCGTCGAGTCCTTCGCCTCCGACTTCACCCCCCAGGACTACCGCGACGACTACCAGGACCAGCTCAGGGAGCTGATCGAAGCCAAACTCGCGGCCGGAGAGACCGTCGAGGCGGCCGAGGCAGGGGAGGCGGGGGAGGCCACAGGAGAGGAGTCCGGCGGCGGCGAGGTCCTCGACCTGATGGAGGCGCTCCGGCGCAGCGTCGAGCGCAGCCGGGGAGGAGGGAAGGGCGGCACCGCAGCGGAGGGCGACGACACGGCGCGGCCCGCGAAACGGCGCATTCCGTAGAGCGTCGGCGCATCGGTAGACTCGCACAATGGCAGGGGCGGAAGTACCCATCATCAGTTCCAGGGTTCTGACCCTGCCCAACCTGCTGAGCGCCCTCCGGCTCACCCTCGTCCCGGTCTTCCTCGTCCTGCTCGTCCGCGGCGCGGATGCCTGGGCCCTCCTCGTGCTCCTCGTCGCGAGCCTCACCGACTACCTCGACGGCGTGATCGCGCGGCGCTTCAACCAGATCACCCGGCTCGGCCAGCTCCTCGACCCCGCGGCCGACCGCCTCTACATCTTCGCGGCGCTCCTCGGCCTGGCCTGGCGCGACCTCGTGCCCTGGTGGATCGTCCTCATCGTGATCGGCAGGGACGTCTTCCTGCTCGGCCTCGGGATCGTCCTTGCGAACCACGGCTACGGTCCGCTCCCGGTCAACCTGCTCGGCAAGGCCGCGACCTTCTGCCTCTTTTATGCGCTGCCGCTGATCATGCTCGGCCAGGCTTTCCCGATGCTCGGCTGGTGGTCCCTTCCGATCGGCTGGGCCTTCGGAATCTGGGGGGCATTCCTGTATTGGTGGGCCGGAATCATCTACGCTTTCGAGACGGCCAGGGTGATTCGGATTCCGCGGGCCATACCGCCCATTCGATCGGATACGATTGGGGGGTAGGAGGTGTACCGGTGATTGATTCCAAAAAGCCAGATGAGAGCCAGCGTAAGGCCGCGCCCGAAGAATATTCCGGCACCGACACGACGATGACGTTCAGCCAGGGCTTCGCAGCCCAGCTCGCGGCCGTCGACAACGACGTGACGGCAGAAGAACAGGAAGCGATCTCGGCCCTTCCCTCCGGGTCGGCTCTCCTCGTCGTTCGCCGCGGTCCGAACTCGGGCGCCCGGTTCCTGCTCGATGCCGATGTGACGACCGTCGGTCGGCACCCGCACGCGGACATCTTCCTCGACGACGTGACCGTGTCCCGTCGGCACGCCGAGTTCCTCCGCCACGGAACCTCGTTCGAGGTCAAGGACCTCGTCTCCTTGAACGGCACCTATTTCGAGGGAGTGCGCATCGAAACCGCAGCGCTCCACGACAGGGATGAAGTCCAGGTCGGCAAGTTCCGGCTCACGTTCTACGCCTCGCGACTCGATCTGGCGCCACAGGCGAGCGAGTAGTGGCAGCGTCCTCCGCCCAGGCCAGGCAGCCGGGTGCGACGTCGCTGTTGAGCATCGGACAGGTGCTCGCTCGCCTGACCCCGGATTTTCCCGACCTCACCCCGTCGAAGCTGCGCTTCCTCGAGGAGCAGCGCCTCGTCGCTCCCGCGCGCACCGAATCCGGCTACCGCAAGTTCTGCGCGAGCGACCTCGACCGGCTCCGCCTGATCCTGTCGATGCAGCGCGACCTGTACCTTCCGCTCAAGGTCATCCGGGGCTACCTCGACGACCTCGACGCCGGCAACTCGCCGACGCTGCCCGGGGGAGTGACTCCGGGTCCGTCGATGCTGTCGACCGAACGGCGCCTCAGCCGGGACGAGCTCATCCGCGAGGCCGGGGCATCCGCCGCCCTGCTGCACGACGCCGTGTCCGCCTCGATCATCCTTCCGGCGGAAGTGTACGGTGACGACGCTCTCGGAGTCCTGCGTGCCCTTGTCGAGCTCCAGCACAGCGGGATCGAACCGAGGCACCTGCGCGGCTTCCGCGGCGCGGCAGAACGGGAACTGGGGCTGATCGAGAGCGCCCTGGTGCCGCTGTCCCGACGCAGGGATGCGTCGAGCCGGGCGAAGGCCGCGGAAATGGCCGTCGAAATCGCCGGCAATTTCGAAGTCATCCGCGGCAGCCTGATCCGTTCGGCGCTCGGTCGCCTCACCAGTTAAGCTCGGCCGGATCGCCAGGAAGTCGTAGACTGCTGGAAGCGCCGCCGGACCGAATCCGATCCGGGCGAACCCCACCGATGGCAGTCGTACGACACGCCGACGCGTTCGGGCGGATGTCCGGGCCTGGGTCCAGTACCTCGGTAGCGTTGCATCTGCGGCCGCGCCGCACCCCATTCCGAGAGGCTATCGTATGAGCGAGCTCAGCAAGCGTGACGACGCCTCCCGCTACGGTGACGGACTCCTGTTCACAGACGGCATGCCGGACCTCGATGAGAATTCCGGGTACCGGGGCGCCGTCGCGGCCCGTGCCGCCGGCATCACCTACCGCCAGCTGGACTACTGGGCCCGTACCGAACTCGTCGAACCGACGGTGCGCGGTGCGACCGGCTCCGGCACGCAGCGGCTCTACGGCTTCCGCGACATTCTCGTCCTCAAGCTCGTCAAACGCCTCCTCGACACCGGCATCTCACTCCAGCAGATCCGCACGGCCGTCAACCAGCTCCGCGAGTCCGGGGTCAGCGACCTCGCCCAGACGACGCTCATGAGCGACGGCGCGAGCGTCTATCTCTGCACGTCCAACGACGAGGTCATCGATCTCGTCAGCCGCGGCCAGGGCGTCTTCGGAATCGCCGTCGGCAAGGTCCTGCGCGAGGTCGAGACGACCCTCGTCGAGCTCGACTCCCAGCCGTCCGACCCTTCCGACGAACTCGCCGTCCGCCGCCTCGCCCGCAAGGTCTCCTAACCCACCAGCAGGTCGAGCTCGCCATCAGGACTGGCTCGGTGGCAGGACTCGCTCGGTGGCAAGACGCGCTCGCTGGCAGGACTCGCTCGCCGCAAGGACACCCGCTTTCTCGCGGCCCCCGCGATCGAGGTGCGGAAAAGGCACCTTCGTCCCGCCTGGGAAGGTCTTTCGTCCGCAACCCAGCGCGGAATGTGACCCGGTTTGGGGCGGATCCGCCTAGCGCTGCTCCGCGTATTCGCCGATGCGTGCGGTGCGGAGGATACGGTCGAGCAGCTGGTCGAAGTAGCGGGCCATCTCCTGCGCGCTGTCGCCGGGCCAGGTGTGCAGCGGCTTCGCGGCGCCCTGCGCCTGCTGCAGCGACGTGCGCTCCGGCAGCTGGGGGCTGAGCACGAGCGGTCCGAACATGTCCCGCAGTTCCTTGATCCGGAACTGGTGCTCGAGGGACGCGATCCTGGCACGATTCACGATGATGCCGAGCGGCTGCAGCCGCGGGCTGAGTCCGCGGCGGATCTCCTCGATCGCGCGCAGTGCGCGGTCGGCGGCGGCGACGGAGAACAGCCCGGGCTCTGTGACGACGGCGACGCGGTCGCTCGCCGCCCACGCGGTCCGGGTCAGGGCGTTGAGGGAGGGCGCGCAGTCGATCAGCACCAGGTCGTAGTCCTTCTCGACCGTCGACAGGGCTTCTTCGAGCTTCCAGATGTCGCGGATGCTCGGGTGCGGACCGTCGAAGTTGATGGCGGACGGGCTGCCGATCATGACGTCGATCGTGCCCTGCTGGCCGCGGGTCCAGCCGCTCGGCACGATGGCGGCACGGACGATCTTTTCCTTGGGGGATGCGAGGACGTCGGCGATGTTCAGGTGGCCGGCGACCTCGATGTCCATGCCGGTCGACACGTCCGATTGCGGGTCGATGTCGACGACCAGGGTCCGTACGCCGCGGGCGAAGGCAGCAGACGCCAGACCCAGGGTCACTGTGGTCTTGCCTACTCCTCCCTTGAGGGAGCTAACGCTTAGTACGTGCACAAGTAGATACGTTACCTTCACTAGTCTTAGAGAACCTAACCGCCAGCTGTGTGCCCGTCGCCTCCTGAAAGGTCTGTATGTTCACGAAGATTCTTGTTGCCAACCGCGGAGAAATCGCGATTCGCGCGTTTCGTGCAGCGTATGAACTCGGCGCGAAAACCGTCGCCGTTTATCCGTTCGAAGACCGGAATTCCCTCCATCGCCTGAAGGCGGACGAGGCGTACCAGATCGGCGAACCCGGGCACCCGGTCAGGGCATACCTGACCGTGAGCGAGATCATCCGGGTCGCCGTCGAGAGCGGCGCCGACGCCATTTACCCCGGCTACGGCTTCCTTTCCGAGAACCCCGAGCTCGCACTCGCCGCCCGCGAGGCCGGCATCACCTTCATCGGCCCCGGCGAGCACGTGCTCGAAATGGCCGGAAACAAGGTCACCGCCAAGGAGCACGCGATCGCTGCTGGCGTTCCCGTGCTCAAGTCGAGCGCGCCATCGAAGGACCTCGACGAGCTCATCGCCGCAGCTGCCGACATCGGCTTCCCGATCTTCGCCAAGGCCGTCGCCGGCGGCGGCGGTCGCGGCATGCGCCGCGTCGCGAGCATGGAGGACCTGCGCGGTTCCCTCGAGGAGGCCATGCGCGAGGCCAACAGCGCCTTCGGCGACTCGACCATGTTCCTCGAGCAGGCCGTGCTCCGCCCCCGGCACATCGAAGTGCAGATCCTCGCGGACTCGACCGGCGAAACCGTGCACCTCTTCGAGCGGGACTGCTCCGTGCAGCGTCGCCACCAGAAGGTCATCGAGATCGCGCCGGCCCCGAACCTCAGCGACGAGATCCGTACCCGTCTCTACGCGGATGCCGTGGCTTTCGCCCGCTCCATCGGTTACGTCAACGCGGGCACCGTCGAGTTCCTGCTCGACACCGTCGGGGAGCGCGCAGGCCAGCACGTCTTCATCGAGATGAACCCGCGGATCCAGGTCGAGCACACCGTGACGGAAGAGGTCACAGACGTCGACCTCGTCGTCGCCCAGATCCGCATCGCCGCGGGGGAGACCCTCGCCGAACTCGGGCTCCTCCAGGACCAGATCCACCTGCGCGGTGCCGCGCTCCAGTGCCGCATCACCACCGAGGACCCCACGATGGGGTTCCGGCCGGACACCGGGAAGATCACGACGTATCGCTCACCCGGCGGGGCAGGCATCCGCCTCGACGGTGGAACCATCAACCCGGGCGCGCAGATCAGCCCGCACTTCGACTCGATGCTCGCGAAGCTCACCTGCCGCGGTCGCGACTTCACCGCAGCCGTCACGCGCTCCAAGCGGGCACTCGCCGAGTTCCGCATCCGCGGCGTCTCCACGAACGTCGCCTTCCTCCAGGCCGTCCTGGAAGACCCGGGCTTCGCGGCCGGCGACCTCAGCACCTCCTTCATCGACGAACGGCCAGACCTGCTCCGCGCCCGCGTCTCGAAGGACCGTGGAACGAAGATCCTGAACTGGCTCGCCGACGTCACCGTCAACAAGCCCAACGGGGTCCCGATCACCCTGCTGAACCCGGCAGAGAAGCTTCCGAAGCTCGACCTCAGCGTCCCGGCCCCCGCGGGCTCCCGCCAGCGGCTGCAGCTGCTCGGCCCGGCCGGTTTCGCCGCGGAACTCCGCGCCCAGACCGCACTCGCCGTGACGGACACCACGTTCCGCGACGCCCACCAGTCGCTCCTGGCGACAAGGGTGCGCACGAGGGACCTCGTCGCCGTCGCGCCGTACGTCGCCCGGATGACGCCGGAGCTCCTCTCGATCGAGGCCTGGGGCGGCGCGACCTACGACGTCGCGCTCCGCTTCCTCGGCGAGGACCCGTGGGAACGGCTCGCCGCCCTGCGGGCCGCGCTCCCGAACATCAACGTGCAGATGCTGCTCCGCGGCCGGAACACGGTCGGATACACGCCGTACCCGACCGAGGTCACCGACGCCTTCGTGCGGGAAGCGTCCGACACGGGCGTCGACATCTTCCGGATCTTCGACGCCCTCAACGACGTCTCGCAGATGCGCCCGGCGATCGATGCCGTCCTCGGCACCGGAACGAGCATCGCCGAGGTCGCACTCTGCTACACGGGCGACCTGCTCGACCCCGCGGAGGACCTCTACACGCTCGACTACTACCTGCGCCTCGCGGAGCAGATCGTCGACACCGGCGCGCACATCATCGCGATCAAGGACATGGCCGGGCTGCTTCGCCCGGCGGCCGCGGAGAAGCTCGTCGGAGCGCTCCGCGAGCGCTTCGCGCTCCCGGTGCACGTCCACACCCACGACACTCCCGGCGGCCAGCTCGCGACCCTGCTCGCCGCCGCGCGCGCGGGCGCCGACGCTGTCGACGTCGCGAGCGCACCGATGGCCGGCACCACGAGCCAGCCGTCTGCGTCCTCGCTCGTCGCCGCGCTCGCGCACACCGAACGCGACACCGGCATCTCGCTCAAGGCCGTCTGCGACCTCGAACCGTACTGGGAAGACGTGCGCCGCGTCTACCACCCCTTCGAATCGGGGCTCCGGGCCCCGACCGGGCGGGTCTACAGCCACGAGATCCCCGGTGGCCAGCTCTCCAACCTCCGCACCCAGGCCGTCGCACTCGGCCTCGCCGACGACTTCGAGCTCATCGAGGACATGTACGCCGCCGCGAACCAGATCCTCGGCCGCGTTCCCAAGGTCACGCCCTCGTCCAAGGTCGTCGGCGACCTCGCCCTCTATCTCGCCGCCGTCCGCGCCGACCCGGAGGACTTCGCCGCGAACCCGGGCAACTACGACGTGCCAGACTCGGTGATCGGCTTCATGGCCGGCGAACTGGGCGACCTGCCCGGCGGCTGGCCGGAGCCCTTCCGCAGCAAGGTGCTCGCCGGTCGCAGCATCCACATCGGCGTCACCGAGCTGACAGCACCCGAGCGCGAGGCGCTCGACGGCGACAGCCTGACCCGTCGCTCGATGCTCAACCAGCTGCTCTTCCCCGGACCGACCCGCCAGTTCGAGCAGATCCGCGAGCTGTTCGGCGACCTCTCCGTCGTCGACACCGTCGACTACCTCAACGGGCTGCAGCAGGGTATCGAACACTCGGTCGAGATCGACAAGGGCGTTCGCCTCTACGTCGGACTCGAGGCGATCGGCGAGGCGGACGACAAGGGCATGCGCACCGTCATGACCACGCTCAACGGCCAGCTGCGCCCCGTGTTCGTGCGCGACCGCGGCATCACCGTGAGCACCAAGGCCGCCGAGAAAGCGGATGCGAACCGGCCGGGCCAGGTCGCGGCTCCCTTCTCCGGGGTGGTCACCCTGCAGGTCGAGGAAGGCGCGATCGTCGAGGCCGGCCAGACCGTCGCATCCATCGAAGCCATGAAAATGGAGGCGGCCATCACCTCCCCGATCGCCGGTGTCGTCGAGCGGGTGGCGATCCCGAAGACGCAGCAGGTGGACGCCGGCGACCTCCTCGTGGTGGTGCGCCCGCGCTAGGCTGAAGGTCGATCGGCCGTCGCCCACCGTGGCGCCGGCCGGCCGGGGGCCCAGGCCGGGCCGACATTTTCACGACGAAGGGACGGACTGTGGTGCCGGAAAAGCGCACGGATACCGGAATCTCTTCGACGGGCGGCGGAGACGCGCAGCCCGGTGACGAGTACAACAGCGAGCTGCCGCCGCACACGATCGACAACCTCGCCGCTGCGCTGCCGGCAGGGCTCGCAGCCGCACCCCTCGCGTCGCCGGCGCTCGGGAGTACCGGCCCCGAAGGCGGGGGCGATGCTGGCCGCCCCGCGACGCACACCATCGAGATCAACACCGGGCCGGGCATCCGGGTCCCGGCCGGCGACCGCGTGACCCGGAACGACCGCGCCGACCGGGGTGAGCGCCTCGGCGCCGCCGCAGCAGGGGCCGTGCAGTCCCTCTCCGGCCCTGCGCAGACCGGTCCGGCGGATGCCGGGGCGCAGTCCCGCAGGGAGCGCCTGCGTCCCGATGGCGGCACCGTCCCGGAATCGGCGGCCATGCTCACGTCGGAACGCCTGCTCGCGGTCAATCGCCGCACCCAGCCGCCGCCCCACGGAGGCTGGAACGCCTTCGTCTACGCCGCGACGCTGCACCTCGTGAACCTCGGCGACTCGGCGAAGGTCCGCGCCCACAAGGACATGGACGCCCTGATCCGCAAGGAGTTCGACGGCGGCACCCGGTTCGTGCCGATCCTCACCCGCAAGGGCGGTGTCGGCAAGACCACGGTCACGGCCCTGCTCGGCATGGCCCTCGCCGACGCACGCGAAGACCGCATCATCGCCGTCGACGCCAACCCCGACCGCGGCACCCTCTCCGAACGGGTCAGCAAGCAGACGAGGTCGACCGTGCGCGACGTCGTCACGAAGGCCGCGTCCATCGGTGGCTTCACCGACTTCTCCACCCTCGTCTCCCGCGACGCGACCCGGCTCGACATCCTCGCCTCCGACACAGACCCGCTCCTGTCCGAAGCCTTCGACGAGGACGACTACAACGTGGTGGCCGACCTCGCGGCCCGGTACTACTCGATCATGCTCACCGATTGCGGCACCGGGATCGTGCACTCCGTGATGCGGGCGACCCTGCAGCGTGCTGACTCGATCGTGGTCGTCTCCGGAGGCAGCGTCGACGAAGCCAGGCTCGCCTCTGAGACCCTGACCTGGCTCGACGCCAACGGCTACGGCGACCTCGTCCGCAACTCGATCGTCGCGCTCAACACCGCGACCCAGGGCACCAACCTCGTGAAACTCGAGGAGATCGAGTCGCACTTCCGGTCGAGGGTCCGCGAGATCGTGCGTATCCCCTACGACCCGCAACTGGCGGCGGGGAGCGTGATCTCGTGGGAGGACCTGAAACCGATCACCCGGCTTGCCGCCCGCACCCTTGCTGCTCTCGTGGTCGAGGGCCTTCCTGCCCACCGCGGCGCGTGAAGCGCACCCGGTCAACCGACGTGCCCGTACCAACTGACTTGGAGTATTCCTGTGCCTGAGCGCCAGATCCGTCTCTTCGGAGATCCCGTTTTGAAGACCGTGTCCGCGCCGATCGAGATCATCGACGACCGGGTCACCCGGCTCGTCGTCGATCTCCTCGACAGCGTGCGCCTGCCCGGCCGCGCCGGCGTCGCCGCTGCCCAGATCGGCGTCAACCTGCGCGCGTTCAGTTACAACGTCGATGGCGTGATCGGGTACATCCTGAACCCCGTCGTCGTCGAGGTATCCGGCGAGCCCGCCCTCGTCGAAGAGGGCTGCCTGTCCGTTCCCGGCCTGTGGTACCCCACCAAGCGGTACCCGTTCGCGAGGGTCACCGGAACCGACCTCGCCGGCGAGCCCGTCGAACTCGCCGGCGACGGGCTGATGGCCCAGGCCCTGCAGCACGAGACCGACCACCTCGACGGTTTCCTCTACATCGACAAGCTCGACAAGGAGAACCGCCGGGCGGCCATGAAGGAGATCCGCGAGTCGGACTGGTTCTGACCGACCGTCAGCGCACGACCGGGTTCTGCTCGGTGACGACGGGCACGCCCTGGTACATGCCCTCGATGGTCGCGGAGAAGTCCCGCATGATCACGTCGCGCTTGATGCTGAGCTTCGGCGTGAGATAGCCGTTGTCCTCGGTGAGCTCGACGGTGAGGATCACGAACTTGCGGATCGACTCCGCACGCGACACGTGGGAGTTGGCGTGGTCGATGGCACGCTGCACCTCGGCGAGCACCGCAGGATTGACGGCCGCCTCGGCAAGTGACATCGAGGCATCCTCGCCGTTGTTGTGCAGCCAGACCGCGAGCATGTCGGGGTCGAGTGTGACGAGCGCAGCGATGAAGGGCTTGCGGTCCCCGACGACGATGACCTGGCCGACGAGGGGGTTGGAGCGGATCGGGTCCTCGAGCGCGGCAGGGGCGACGTTCTTGCCGCCCGCCGTGACGATGATCTCCTTCTTGCGTGCCGTGATGGTGACGAAGCCGTCCGCGTCGAAGTCGCCGATGTCGCCCGTGCGGAACCAGCCGTCGTCGAAGGCGGCCTGGGTCGCCTCCGGGTTGTGCCAGTACTCCTTGAAGACGTTGACGCCCTTCACCTCGATCTCGCCGTCGTCCATGATGCGGATCGAGACGCCGGGGATGGGAGGGCCGACGGTACCGACCTTGAACTGGTCTGTGCGGCCGACCGTCGCAGGGGCCGTGGTCTCGGTGAGCCCGTAGCCCTCGAGGATCTTGATGCCGAGGCTGTGGTAGAAGTGGCCGAGGAACTCGCCGAGGGGAGCGGAGCCGGAGACGGCGTAGCGCACCTTCCCGCCCATGGCCGTGCGGAGCTTGCTGTAGACGAGACGGTCGAAGATCGCGAACCGGATCTTCATCGAGAGGCTCACCGGGGTTCCCTCGGCGAGTGCCTTGGAGTGCTTGACGGCGAGGTGCGCGGCCGCCTCGAAGATCTTGCCGCGACCGGCGGCCTCTGCCTTCTGCTCCGCCGAGTTGTAGACCTTCTCGAACACCCGCGGAACCGCGAGAAGGAACGTCGGCTTGAAGGTCGCGAGCGCAGGCAGCAACTGCCGGGTGTCCGGCTGGTGGCCGACCCGCACGTTCCCGTGCACGCACAGCACGGCGATGAACCGGGCGAAGACGTGCGCGGTCGTGATGAACAGCAGGGTGGATGCGCCGTCCTCGTGGGTGAGGACGTCCGAGAGGGCGACGCCCGCGTTCCGGGAGGTCTCGACGAAGTTGGAGTGCGTGAGCACGCACCCCTTCGGCCGTCCGGTGGTTCCTGCGGTGTAGATCAGGGTCGCGATGTCTGCGCCGGTCGCGAGGTGGCGGCGGCGCTCGATCTCGGCATCCGGAACGTTGACGCCTCCGGCGACGATCTTCGCCAGGTCGCCGAGGTCGATCTGCCAGACGGTTCCGATGTTCGGAAGGTCGGGGTGCACCTCGTCGAACTTGGCGAAGTGGTCTGCGGTCTCGAGGATCACGGCGGCGGCGCCGGAGTCGCCGAGGATCCACTGCATCTGGGTGGGAGAGCTGGTCTCGTAGACCGGGACCAGGACGGCGCCGGCGTACCAGGTCGCGAAGTCGATCAGGGTCCACTCGTAGCGCGTCTTGCACATCAGGCCGATTTTGTCGCCGGGTTCGATGCCTGCTGCGACGAGCCCCTTGGCGAGGCCAACGACCTGACGGTGGAATTCGGATGTGGTCACGGGAGCCCAGCCGGCACCGCGGGGAACCGAGAAAAGCACGGAATCCGGGGTCGCGGCGAGGCGATCTGCGAGGAGGTCGGTGATGTTCGCCCCTGGATCGGCAGGGACGACTGCGGGCATATCGAACTGTTTCACGGCAACTCCTCTGGTACCGGGCGGATGTGCACACTCTAGCCGGGCGGAATGCGGAGCAGTCGTTTCGACTCGCAGCGCCGCGGCTCAGTACACTCTAGAGGGACGCCTCAGCATAAGTGTGTGCTGAGCTGGGCGGATGCCCGAGACTATCTACGAAAGAGGCCGGCTGTGCACGCCATTGGAATCGACATCGGCGGCACGAAGATAGCTGGAGCCCTGGTCGACGAGTTCGGCACCATTCTCCGTTCCGAGCGCACGCCCACAACGGCGGGGGACCCGCGCGCCATCGAAGACGCCGTCGTCGAGATGATCCAGAAACTCGCCGTCGGAGAGGACGTCATCGCGGCCGGCGTGGCAGCTGCCGGCTTCATCGACTCCGCGCAGTCCACGGTGTACTACGCCCCCAACATCAACTGGCGCAACGAACCGCTCCGGGCGACCCTCGAGGAGCGGCTCAACCTCCCGATCCTGATCGAGAACGACGCGAACGCGGCCGGTTGGGCCGAATTCTGCTTCGGTGCCGGCCAGGTCTACAGCGACATGGTCACGCTGACCATCGGCACCGGTGTCGGCGGCGCGATCGTTTCCAACGACCGCCTGTTCCGCGGCGGCTTCGGCTGCGGCGCAGAGCTCGGCCACGTGCGCATCGTCCCGGACGGCCTGCCGTGCGGCTGCGGTGCCCAGGGCTGCATCGAGCAGTACGGCTCTGGCAGGGCCCTGCTCCGCATCGCCAACTCCCTTGCGGATGCCGGCGGTATCGGCCTCGGCCTCGCATCCGCCCGTGACCGCAAGGGCAAGCTCAGCGGCAAGGACGTCGGCCGCCTGATCCAGGACGGCGACCCGGGGGCACTCGCGGCCCTCCGCCAGCTCGGCGACGCGCTCGGCCAGGCCTGCGCCTCGCTCGCGGCCGTGCTCGACCCGCAGATCTTCGTCTTCGGCGGGGGAGTCGCCGACGCCGGCGAGCTGCTCCTCGAACCGATTCGCACCGCGTACCTCGAAAACCTTCCGGCACGGGGCTACCATCCCGAAGCGGAATTCGCGATTGCCCAACTCGTCAACGATGCCGGAGTTGTCGGCGCTGCAGACCTGGCGCGGAAGCACGTCTTCCCGATCTAGGCTGTGCCCGACCCAAGAAGAGAGCGACCGATGTTCTACTGGATCATGAAAAACATTGTCGTCGGACCCCTCCTACTGGGGCTCTTCCGGCCGTGGGTGGTGGGCCTCGAGAACATTCCCAAGACAGGGGGAGTCATCCTCGCGAGCAATCACCTCTCGTTCATCGACTCGGTGTTCCTGCCGCTCGTGGTGCCGCGCCGGGTGATCTTCCTCGCCAAGAGCGAATACTTCACCGGAACCGGGCTCAAGGGCTGGGCGACGAAGCAGTTCTTCAAGGCGACCGGTCAGCTCCCCATCGACCGCTCGGGCGGCAAGGCCTCCGAGGACTCGCTCAACACTGGCCTGCGGGTCCTCTCCGGCGGCGGCGTGCTCGGCATCTACCCGGAGGGCACCCGCAGCCCCGACGCGAAGATGTACCGAGGCCGCACCGGGGTGGCCCGGATGCTCCTCGAGGCCGGGGTGCCCGTCGTTCCCGTTGCGATGATCGACACCGAGAAGGCCATGCCGACCGGCACGAGGATCCCGAAGATCCGCCGGATCGGGATCGTGATCGGAAAACCCCTCGACTTCAGCCGCTTCGAGGGGCTGGAGGGGGACAGGTTCGTGCTCCGCAGCGTGACCGACGAGCTGATGTACGAGCTCCAGGCCCTCAGCAAGCAGGAGTACGTCGACGTGTACGCCACGAGCGTGAAAGAAAAGCGCGCCAGTCTTTCGCGATAAGATCGCGTATCCCTTCCCGGCTCTTCCAGCCAGTCCCCTGGCGCGCACTCCGCGCGCCAACCAAGAGAAAACAGAGATAGTCCTGTGGTAGACACTACCGAACCCGTCGTTGTGGCCGATGAAGCTGTGATCGCCGGTCTGGACTATTGGCGCACTCTTCCCATCAAGCAGCAGCCGACGTGGCCGGACGCAGGCGCCGTCGCAGCGGCATCCGCCGAACTGTCGACGCAGCCGCCCCTGGTCTTCGCCGGCGAGGTCGACATCCTGCGCGACCGGCTCGCCCAGGCCGCCGCAGGGCACGCGTTCCTGCTCCAGGGCGGCGACTGCGCGGAGACCTTCAGCGGTGCGACCGCCGAGCAGATCCGGAACCGGGTCAAGACCGTGCTGCAGATGGCCGTCGTGCTCACCTACGGCGCCTCGATGCCCGTGATCAAGATGGGCCGGATGGCCGGCCAGTTCGCGAAGCCGCGCTCGAGCGACTTCGAGACCCGCGGCGGCGTCACCCTGCCTGCCTACCGCGGCGACATCGTCAACGGCTACGACTTCACCCCCGAATCCCGCGAGGCAGACCCTGCCCGACTGGTCAAGGGGTACCACACGGCCGCGTCGACGCTCAACCTGATCCGTGCGTTCACCCAGGGTGGTTTCGCCGACCTGCGCCAGGTGCACAGCTGGAACCAGGGCTTCGCCGCGAACCCCGCGAACCAGCGCTACGAGAAGGTGGCCAAGGAGATCGACCGGGCCATCAAGTTCATGATCGCGTGCGGTGCTGACTTCGAGGCGATGCGTCGCACCGAGTTCTACACGAGCCACGAGGGCCTGTTGATGGACTACGAGCGCCCGATGACCAGGATCGACTCCCGCACCGGAACCCCGTACAACACCTCAGCGCACTTCATCTGGATCGGTGAGCGCACCCGCGACCTCGACGGCGCCCACGTCGACTTCCTGTCCCGGGTGCGGAACCCGATCGGGGTCAAGCTCGGCCCGAGCACCTCGGCAGACGACATGCTGCGCCTCGTCGACAAGCTCGACCCGAACCGCGAGCCCGGCCGCCTCACCTTCATCACCCGGATGGGAGCAGGCAAGGTGCGCGACGCGCTCCCGCCGCTCCTCGAGGCGATCAAGGCGAGCGAGGCCAAGCCGCTCTGGATCACGGACCCGATGCACGGCAACGGCGTGACCACGCCGACCGGGTACAAGACGCGTCGTTTCGACGACGTCGTCGACGAGGTCCGCGGCTTCTTCGAGGCCCACCGCGCGGTCGGAACCCACCCGGGCGGCGTGCACGTCGAGCTCACCGGCGACGACGTCACCGAGTGCCTCGGCGGCTCGGAGCACATCGACGAGGCCGACCTCGCGACCCGCTACGAATCGCTCTGCGACCCGCGGCTCAACCACATGCAGTCCCTCGAGCTCGCCTTCCTCGTCGCCGAGGAGCTCGCAGCCCGCTGACCCGCAGGCATCCCGCCAGAGTGCCGCCGTACCCGCCGAGATCACCCGGCAGGGCGGCGGCACTCGGCGCATCCGGCGCCTCTCGAGGTCTGAGCGGATGCCGCGCTCCCGGAACAGGGACGCGCGCCCGCCGCGCCGCTGCGCGCCAGGCATGCCGGCAGCGGAACAGCGCATCTGGCGCGACGGTTGCATCGAGCGGACGCATGGTGATGGACACACGGCGCGCGAATCAGGCGGAGAAGCTGATCTTGACCTTTGACTTTGGCGGAACGAGCGTTCCCGCAGCTGGGTCCGTCTTCGTCACGATGAAGAAGGAGCCGGCCCCCGGCGTATCCGCAAAGAGGTTGTAGTCGAGCGTGAGGCCCGCTGCCTCGAGTATCTTCTTGGCGTCGGTCCAGTTCTTGCCGACGACATCCGGAATCGGGATCGGCGCGGGGCCCTTCGACGTCGTGAGCACGTAGGTGTCTCCGGCGCGGACCGGGCCGTCCTTCTGGGGAGCGGCGCTGACCACGTCTCCCTCGTCGATCGTGTCGCTGTAGACGGAGTCGCCGGTGGTGGCGAGCAGGCCCTTGTCCTTCAACAGCGACGTCGCCGTGTTCACCGACTTGCCGGAGACGTTCGGCACCGAGCCGAGCGAGGCGACGAGGTTGACCTTCATGCCTTCGAAGTACGGGCCGCCCTGGGAGACCTCGGTGCCATCGCTCTCCCGGGTCGCCGACATGACGATGCCGGCGGCGACCTCGCCGGAGAAGACCTGGTCCACCGTGCCGATCGCGGCGTTCAGCCCCGTGACAGCGGAGGACGCGGCATCCGTGGTGAGGCCGGCGAGCGGGGGAAGCGTGATCGGCTGCGGCCCCTGCGAGACGTAGAGCGTGACCGCGTTGCCCTTCTTCACGTGGCCGCCTTCGCCGGGGTCGGTGCTCGCGACCAGTCCTGCCGCAATGGTTCCGCTGTATTGCTGCGCGAGAGCGGACTGGAGTCCGAGTTCGGCGAGCTGGGCGGCGGCGGCGTCCGGGGCGACGGAGACGAGTGACGGCACCTCGACCTGTGACCCGGGGCCGCTGCCGAAGTACCAGCCGGTGCCCGTGCCGAGGCCGGCGAGCAGGAGAACGAGCGCGAAGAGCCAGTACCCGCGTACCTTGCGGCGTCGGGTCTTCGTGCTGAGGAGTTCCGCGTCCTTCGGCGGCTTCACGACGGGCGCGGGCAGCACGGTCGTCGCACCGGGGGCCTGCGCCTGCGCCGCGGCGCCGAAGATCATGGTGTCGGCATCGGCCTGGGCGGCCGCCGCACCGCTCGGCATCAGCAGGGTCTGCTGCACTCCGGTTTCGCCGTCGAAGGGGCGCATCTGCTTCTCGACGTCGAGGAGCTGGTCGAGCATGACCTTCGCGTCCCGGGGGCGCTGCTCGGGGTCCCTGGCGGTCGCCCAGCTCACGAGCTCGTCGAGTTCGTGCGGGACGGTCATGACGCGCAGGCTCGGCATCGGCACCGTGTCATTGGCGTGCTGGTATGCGATCTGCATCGGAGCCTCGCCGACGTACGGCTGTTCGCCGGTGAGCATCTCGTAGGTCATGATCCCGAGGGCGTAGATGTCGCTGCGCGCATCGGCGATACCGCGCGTGACGAGCTCGGGGGAGAGGTAGGCGATCGTGCCGAGCAGCGCCTGCCCGGTTGCGGTGTTGTTGTTCGCGGCGCGGGCGAGCCCGAAGTCGCCGATCTTGATCCGCCCGTCATCGGCGAGCAGCACGTTCTCGGGTTTCAGGTCGCGGTGCACGATGCCGGCCTTGTGCGCTGCGGCGAGGCCGGACAGCACCGCCTCGAGGATGTCGATGGTCTGTTCGCTCGTGAGGCGCCCGTAGTCCTTGAGCAGGTCGCGCAGCGTGATGCCCGGCAGGTACTCCATCACGAGGTACGCCATGTCGGCGTCCTGGCCCTGGTCGTAGACGTTGACGACGTTCGGGTGGGCGAGGCGCGCAGCCGAACGGGCCTCCTGGACGAACCGCGCCTTGAAGGCATTGTCGTCGGCAAGGTGGCCGTGCATCACCTTGAGCGCCACCCGGCGCTCGAGGCGCAGGTCGGTGGCGAGGTAAACGGTCGCCATTCCGCCACGGGCGATGCGAGAGCGCACCTGATATCGGCCGTCTATCAGACGGCCGATCATCGGATCGGCAGGACTATCGCTCACCAGTCGAGTCTAGGGAGAAGCGGGCAGATCCGCTGCTGGACACTCGCACGGCACGGCTGATCAGCCGAGTTCGGAGAGCCAGGAACGGGCAGAGGTCTCCCACTTCGCGTAGTAGTCGGGGAAGGCGGAGAGTTGTACGGCCTGCGCCGCCTGGGTGACGGAGAGTCCGTCCCAGCCGGGAATGTCGAGCAGCCCCCTGGTGACCCCGGGGTTCGGGTTTCCGGCGCCGCCGAAGAACGCCTGGCTCGCCCGGACCGGGTCCATCACCTGGTCCGGCGACCCCCACCCCTTGCCTGGGCGCTGCTGGAAGAGTCCGAGTGAGTCCCGGTCGCCGTAGTGGACGTTCCGCAGTCCCGATTCCTGGGCGGCGGCGACGAGGGCGACGGCGATCCACCACGCGTCCCAGTTGAGCGAGAACATCCAGCGCCACGCCACGTAGTTG
>NZ_JASJVF010000042.1:0-18993 GCF_035019805.1 Cryobacterium sp. 10I1 | reverse complement strand
AGATGTGTATAAGAGACAGGTATACGGGTCACTCTCGACCGGAAAGGTGACTCTGGGATCAGTAGATCGAGGTGTACAGCGCGAGGATCTGCTCGACGGTCACGTCGCGCGGGTTACCGCCGGTGCAGACGTCGTCGAAGGCGGCCTGGGCGAGTGCCGGGAGGTCCTCCTCCTTCGCACCGATCTCGCGCAGTGTCGTCGGGTTGCCGAGGTCGCGGGCGAACGCCGTGACGGCAGTGACGGCCGCGGTGCGGGCATCCTCGACCGACAGGTCTGCGGCACCGGCGACCGCGAAGGCCACCGCGATGTCGCGGAAGCGGTCGCCGGTCGCGTCGGCGTTGAACGCCATCACGGGGGCGAGCAGGATGCCGTTGGCCACGCCATGCGGGGCGTTGTAGAAGGCGCCGAGCGGGTGGGCCATCCCGTGCACGAGGCCGAGGCCGACGTTGGAGTAGCCCATTCCCGCGATGTACTGGGCGAGGGCCATCCGGTCCGCGGCAACCGGGTCGCCGTCGGCGGCGGCGGCGAGGGACTCGGCGATCATCGTGATCGCCTTGAGGTGGAAGAGGTCGGAGAGTTCCCAGGCGCCCTTGGTCGTGTAGCCCTCGATCGCGTGGGTGAGCGCGTCCAGTCCTGTGGCGACCTTGAGCGAACGTGGCGCGGATGACATCATCTCGGAATCGACGACGGCGACGATCGGAATCGCGTGCGGGTCGACGCAGACGAACTTGCGGGAGCGTTCGACGTCGGTGATCACGTAGTTGATCGTGGTCTCCGATGCGGTTCCCGCCGTCGTCGGAACGGCGATGATCGGAACGGAGGCCCGCTTCGTGGCCGCGACGCCCTCGAGCGAGCGCACGTCCGCGAACTCGGGGTTGTTCGTGATGATGCCGATGGCCTTGCAGGTGTCCTGCGGCGAGCCGCCGCCGATGCCGATCAATACGTCTGCGCCCGAGGCCGCGAAGGCCGCGACGCCGCGCTTGACCGCTTCGATCGGCGGGTTCGGGGTGACGTCCGAATAAACCTCATAAGGGATTCCGGCATCGTCGAGGAGTGACGTGACCTTGCCGGTGACGCCGGTCGTGACGAGCACCTTGTCCGAGACCACAAAGGCCTTGGTGAAGCCGCGGGAGGCTATTTCACCGGGGATGACGCTAATGGCCCCTGCGCCGAAGTGTGCCGTTTGGTTCCAGATCATGCGAGTGATCATTGTCTGACTTCTCTCTGTGTGCGTTCAACGTTGAATCGTTTCACTTAGAGAAAGTCTACTCGCCGGAGGCACAGGGCATAGGCTTGTTTTGTACTCAGGCGCAGGCCCACCCCGGACCCGGTGGACCCGCGTCGCTCGCGATCCTCGTCACCGCCGCCGAGATGTCGACACCCGGGCGAATACATCCCCCCACCATTCCCCGGCGCCTCCATTTTCAGGCATCTATCGAGAAGAGCTCCCGTCTATGACTTCTCCGACATTTCCCCTTTCGCCAGCCCAGGCCCGCGACCGCATCCTCGGTTTGCGTGGCGTGCTCTTCGACCTCGACGGCGTGCTGACTCCCACCGCCGACGTGCACATGGTCGCGTGGTCCCGGCTCTTCACCCCCTTCCTCGAAGACCAGGGGGTGAGTCCCTCCTATAGCGATGCCGACTACTTCAGGTATATCGACGGCAAGCCCCGCTACGACGGCGTGCGCAGCCTCCTCGCCTCGCGCGGGATCACGCTGCCAGACGGCGACCCCACGGATGCCCCGACGCAGGACACCGTGTGCGGCCTCGGCAACCGCAAGAACGCGGCCTTCAACGAGACCCTCGCGGAAGACGGCGTGACTCCGTACCAGGGTTCCCTCGACTTCCTCGACTACGTGGTCAACGCCGGGCTGCAGGTCGCCGTCGTCACGAGTTCCCGCAACGGCGAACTCACCCTCGGGGCAGCGGGCATCCGTGATCGCTTCGGTATCGTCGTCGACGGCAACCTCGCCGCCGAGCGTCGGCTCGCCGGGAAGCCCGCGCCGGACACCTATGAACTCGGCGCCGAGCTGCTCGGTCTCACGCCGGCAGAGTGCGTCGTGGTCGAAGACGCCGAGTCGGGAGTGCAGGCCGGCCGCGCCGGTGATTTCGGGCTGGTCCTCGGCGTCGACCGCGGCGTCGGACCGCAGACCCTTCTGGACGCCGGAGCCGATATTGTCGTCTCAGACCTCGATGAACTGGTGCCCCGCCCGTCCGAGCCCAGCACGTCACCCGAAACCGCAACGCAGGAGGCCACCGCATGAACCTGACCGAAGAGGTCATCCAGGACCCTCTCGACCGCAATCGCTTCCCGGTCGACGAATGGGCCCTCGTCGAGACGGCGTTCACCGGAGCCGACATCGGACGCACCGAGACCCTCTTCGCGGTCGGCAACGGCTACCTCGGCCTGCGCGGCAACGTCGACGAGGGCAGGGACGGCCACGTCCAGGGCACATACATCAACGGTTTCCACGAGACCTGGCCGATCCGGCACGCGGAAGAGGCCTTCGGTTTCGCCCGCGTCGGCCAGACGATCGTCAACGCTCCCGACGCCAAGATGATCCGCGTCTACGTCGACGACGAACCGCTCGTGCTGACCCTCGCCGAGTTGCTCAGCTACGAGCGCCGGCTCGACTTCACCACCGGCATCCTCTCTCGCTCACTCGTCTGGCGCACGCCATCGGGCAAGCGCGTCCTGATCCGGTCCCGCCGGATGGTGTCGTTCACCGACCGGCACCTCGCGATCATCGACTACGAGGTCACCATGCTCGACGCGGATGCGTCCGTCGTGATCTCGAGCCAGATCCTGAACCGCCAGGACGGCATCAGCGAGTACGACCGGCCCAAGGGCTCGATGACGACAGACTGGGACCCGCGCAAGGCGGAGTCCTTCACCGACCGGGTGCTGCAGCCACGCTTCAAGCGCGCTTCCGGCGGCCGGTACATCCTCGGCTTCCGCTGCACGAACTCGGCGATGACGATCGCCTGCGCCGCCGACCACCAGATCGAGACAGCCAACGAGTTCGTCGAGTCCTCCGCTATCGGCGACGACCTCGCCAAGCACGTGTACACGATCAAGGCCAAGCAGGGCAATTCGATCCACATCACGAAGACGCTCAGCTACCACACCTCCGCGGGCGTGCCCACTCACGAACTCGCCGACCGGTGCGACCGCACCCTGGACCGCGCGCGGGACGAGGGCATCGAATCGTTCATCGCCCGCCAGCAGGAATGGCTCACCGACTTCTGGGCGCGCACCGACGTGCAGCTTCCCGGGCAGCCCGTGCTGCAGCAGGCCGTGCGCTGGAACCTGTTCCAGCTCGCCCAGGCCTCGATGCGCGCCGACGGCCAGGGCGTCTCCGCAAAGGGCGTGTCCGGCTCCGGCTACGGCGGCCACTATTTCTGGGACACGGAGGTCTACGTCCTGCCGTTCCTGACCTATACCTCTCCGAACGCGGCCCGCAACGCGCTGCGTTTCCGGCACGGCATGCTGGACCAGGCCAGGGACCGCGCGACGGAGCTCAACCAGCTCGGCGCCCTGTTCCCGTGGCGCACGATCAACGGGCTCGAGTCCTCCGCGTATTACGCGGCGGGCACGGCCCAGTACCACATCGACGCCGACATCGCCTATGCGCTCAGCCAGTACGTCGCCGCAACCGGCGACGAGGACTTCCTCGCCCGCGAGGCCATCGACATCCTCGTCGAGACGAGCCGGATGTGGGCGGACCTCGGCTTCTGGCGCGGCAACGGGCACGGCAACGACGTGTTCCACATCCACGGTGTCACCGGGCCGGACGAGTACACGACCGTCGTCAACGACAACCTGTACACGAACATCATGGCGCGCTCGAACCTGCGGAACGCCGTGACCGCGGTCCGCCGGCTGCGGTACATCGACCGCGACGCCTACGACGCCATGGTCGCCCGGCTGAACCTCCAGGACACCGAGATCGCCGAGTGGGCCTTCGCCGCCGAGGCGATGCACATTCCCTTCGACAAGGGCCTGGCCATCCACCCGCAGGACGCGCAGTTCCTCGAGAAGGAACGCTGGGACCTGTCCCAGACGCCTCCGCAGAACCGGCCGTTGCTGCTGCACTACCACCCGCTCGTGATCTACCGCTTCCAGGTCCTCAAGCAAGCGGATGTGGTCCTCGCGCTGCTCCTGCAGGGGGACCAGTTCACTCCGGAGGAGAAGCTCGCCGACTTCGACTACTACGACCCGCTCACGACCGGCGACTCGACCCTGTCCGACGTGGTCCAGTCGATCATCGCGGCCGAAGTCGGGTACCACGAGCTCGCGCTCCGGTACTTCACCTCCGGCCTGTTCGTCGACCTCGCAGACCTGCACCACAACGCGGCGGACGGCGTCCACGTCGCATCCGCCGGTGGAGTCTGGAGCGCCCTCGTCTACGGATTCGGCGGCATGCGCGACCACAACGGCCGGGTCACCCTCGACCCGCGGCTGCCGGAAGGCTGGGAGGGGCTCACCTTCCGGATCACGCTCAAGGGCACCCGGCTCCGGATCGACCTCAGGCAGGACGAGGTCGAGGTGACCGTCGAGGCCGGCGTCGAGGCGAAGCTCGCCGTGCGCGGGGCGCCCGCTTTCACGGTGCGTCTCGGCCAGCCCGTCATCGTCCCGCTCGAGCACCAGGGCGCCCGCACTCCCGGGGCTCCGTCGCCGGCTGCGATCGAGGGCGGACGTCGCGACGACGGCACCGTGATCACCTCGTCGATCCCGACGATCGCGCACCTGACCGACTTCATGGACCAGGTCGACTGATCCCGCCTCTCGTGCGCCGCCGGTCAGAGAAGCCGGAGGCGCACGAGGCTCTCCGCGGTGGCGAGGATGGCCTCCTCGTTGGACAGAGGTTCCCAGCCGAGCATCCGCCTGGCCTTGTCATGGGAGGCGTTCCGCGTCGTGCCGAGTTGCGGGGCGACCTGCCGGAGCGGGGCGCTGAACGGGGCGAGGACACGGACGAGCCAGGTCGGCATCACCCGGCGGGGCACCCGACTCGCGACGTCGCCGAGGTTCGACCTCAGCAGGGCTGCGATCTCCGGAAAGGTCATCGGGGGTCCGGCGACGGCGAGGAACCGTTCGCCGGGCGCGAGCGGGCTCGTCATGGCGCGCACGTGCAGGTCGGCGACATCGCGCACGTCGACGATGTTGGTCTCGATCCGCGGCACCGCGGGCACAGCACCCTTCAGGAGCCCGCGGAGGAGTTCGACGGAACTGGAGAGGTCTGTCCCGAGCACGGGTCCGAAGATTCCGACCGGGTTGATCACCGTGAGCTCGAGGGTGCCTCCCTCGCGATCGACGAAGTCCCAGGCCGCACGTTCGGCGATGGTCTTCGACCTGACGTATGCGCTCACTGAGGCGGTCGGGTCCGTCCAGTCGTCCTCGGTGAACGGGCGGTCCGGATGCTGGGCGCCATACCCGACGGCGGCGAACGAAGAGGTCAGCACGACCCGCCGCACGCCGGCGTCCCGCGCGGCCCGGAGCACCCGCAGTGCGCCGTCGCGGGCGGGGACGATGAGCTCGTCCTCGTCCGCCGGCTCACGTGCGGGGAAGGGTGAGGCGACGTGCAGGACGAAGGCGCAGCCGTTCACCGCTTCCGCCCAACCGGCGTCGGAGAGCAGGTCGGCGACGGTGAACGAGAGGGCGCTGCCGGCATCCGCCCCGCCCGCGGCGACCATCGCGCGCACCTCGGGCTCCCGGGTGAGGGAGCGCACCGTCGTGCGCACCCGGTAGCCGGCGGCGAGGAGCCGCACGATGCAGTGCGCGCCGACGAAGCCAGACCCACCGGTCACCAGAACCAGCTCACCACTCATGAGATCCTCTTCCCGTTGTAAAATCCCTGCACCGGCAGCTCGTCGACGAGAGGCAGTCTAGTGAGCGACTTCAACGAACAGATCATCTCGGAGTTCCGGGAGAACAACGGTCATGTCACCACGGCCGGGTTCGGGTCCAACCTCGTGCTCCTGCACACGACCGGGGCGCGCACGGGTGCCGAGCGCGTCAGCCCGGTGATGTCCATCCGCGACGGGGACGCCTGGCTCGTGGTCGCCTCCGCCGGCGGCCGGCCCCAGCACCCGGCCTGGTACTTCAACCTGCTCTCGCACCCGGAGACCTCCATCGAGACCCCGGAAGGGACGGTCGCGGTCACCGCGACCGATTTGGACGGCGACGAGCACGCCAGAGCCTGGGCGAAGATCATCGCCCTCGCGCCCGGCTTCGCCGGCTACCAGGAGCGGGCCGTCGAACGCCGGATTCCGGTGCTCCGGCTGGTCCGAAACGCCTGAGCGTCGCCTACGCCTGCAGTCGCCGCTCGAGATAGGGGGCCGTCCTGCTCTCGGCGTGGGTGGCGACGACCTCCGGCGGACCGGCCACGAGGATACGGCCGCCAGCGTCCCCTCCGGACGGGCCGAGGTCGATCACCCAGTCGGCCGCCGCGATGACGTCGAGGTTGTGTTCGACAACGACGACGGTGTTGCCCGCGTCGACCAGCCGGTTCAGCTGGGCGAGCAGGAGCTGCACATCCGCCGGGTGCAGGCCCGTTGTCGGTTCGTCGAGCAGGTACAGGGTGTGGCCGCGGCGGGCACGTTGGAGCTCGGAGGCGAGCTTGATGCGCTGGGCTTCCCCACCGGAGAGCTCTGTGGCGGGCTGGCCGAGGCGGAGGTAGCCGAGGCCGACCTCGCGGAGGGTCTCGAGGCTGCGGGCGGCCGCAGGCACGTCGGCGAGGAACCCGGCGGCATCGTCGACGCTGAGCCCGAGGACCTCTGCGATGGTCTTGCCGCGGTAGTCGACCTCGAGGGTCTCCGGGTTGTACCGGGAACCGTGGCACGCCGGGCACAGGGCGTAGCTGCCGGGGAGGAAGAGGAGTTCAACGGTGACGGAGCCCTCCCCGAGGCAGGTCTCGCAGCGGCCGCCGGCGACGTTGAAGGAGAAGTGTCCCGCCCCGAAGCCGCGGCTGCGGGCTGCGGGGGTGGCCGCGAAGGCCGCGCGGACCGCGTCGAACAGGCCGGTATAGGTGGCGAGGTTCGAGCGGGGAGTGCGTCCGATCGGCTTCTGGTCGACGGTGACAAGGCGGTCAACCGGGTCATCGGCGACGATCTGGCTGATCAGAGATGATTTTCCCGATCCGGAAACGCCAGTGACCGCGGTGAGGAGCCCGAGCGGGAACTCGGCGTCGAGATCCTGAAGGTTGTGCACGTTGACCCCGCGCAGGCCGAGCCAGGCGTGTGGTTCCCTCCGCGCCGGCGCCGGGACCGCGGCATCCGTCGTGTCGGAAGCGGGGAACAGGAACCGCCGTGTCACCGACTCCGGGACCCCGGCGAGCCCGCCGACCGGACCGCTGTAGAGCACCTCGCCGCCGCCGGTTCCTGCGTGCGGACCGACGTCGATGACCCAGTCGGCGGCGCGCACGACGTCCATGTTGTGTTCGACGACGAAGACGGAGTTGCCGGAAGACTTGAGCTGCTCGAGCACGACGAGGAGGGGTTCGGCGTCGGCGGGGTGCAGACCCGCAGAGGGCTCGTCGAGCACGTAGACGACGCCGAAGAGTCCAGACCTCAACTGGGTCGCGATCCGGAGGCGCTGCATCTCACCGGGCGAGAGCGTCGGGGTGGAGCGCGAGAGGCTGAGGTAGCCGAGGCCGAGATCGACCAGCACCTCGATGCGCGCGAGCAGGTCGCGGCTGATCGTGGCTTCGACCCCGGCGGATGCCTCGCCGCGCCCGGCGGAACCGGCCTGCGTGAGCGGGCGGAGGGTCTCGGCGAGGGTGGTGAGCGGCAGCCCGGCCAGCTGGGAGATGGAGAGCCCGGCCACCGTCACGGCGAGGGCGGCCGGGGTGAGTCCGCTCCCGTCGCAGAGCGAGCAGGGTCCGGACTCCACGAACCGGAGCGCGCGCTCCCGCTGACTCTGGCTCTGCGAGTCGGCGAGGGTGTGCAGGACGTAGCTGCGCGCACTCCAGAACCGGCCCTGGTACGGCTTGGCGACCCGGTCGCGCTGCGGCGTTATCTCCACGACGGGCTGCTCCTCGGTGAAAAGGATCCAGTCCCTGCTCTCAGCGGGGAGGTCGTTCCACGGCACGTCGACGTCGTAGCCGAGGGCGATCAGGATGTCGCGGAGGTTCTTGCCCTGCCAGGCGCCCGGCCACGCCGCGACGGCGCCCTCGCGGATGCTGAGGGTCCCGTCGGGCACGAGGCTCGCGCGCGTCGGGAGGTGCGCGATTCCGAGCCCGTGGCAGCGCGGGCACGCCCCGGCCACGGTATTCGGAGAAAAGGAGTCCGATTCGAGCCTGGGCGCATCCGCCGGGTACGTGCCCGCACGGGAATACATCATGCGCAGTGAATTCGACAGGGTCGTCAGGGTGCCAACCGTGGACCGCGAACTCGGCGTGCCGCGCCGCTGCTGCAGGGCGACCGCGGGAGGGAGGCCCGTGATCTCGTCCACCTGCGGGGTGTGGCCCTGCTGGATCAGTCGGCGGGCGTACGGGGCCACCGATTCGAGGAACCGGCGCTGGGCCTCTGCGAAGATCGTGCCGAAGGCGAGCGACGACTTGCCGGAACCGGAGACGCCGGTGAACGCGACGATCGCGTCGCGGGGCACGTCGACGTCGACATCCCTCAGGTTGTTCTCCCTGGCTCCCCGCACCCGCACGAAACCGGGGGTGGGAGAGACGGAGGGGAGAGACGAGGTCGGAGTATGCATCCGTCCGACCCTAGTCGCCGCACCTGACTGCGCGCCGATTCGGACAGCAGGCCAGGCCTGGGAACGATCGACTCAGTAGAACTCGACCGTGTTGACGATGTTGCGGAGGGGGAGGCCGTCGAGGAACCGGGTCGCGTTGTCGGCGAAGAGCTCGGCGATCCGGCGTTCCTCCTCGGCGTCGAGGGCGGCGGTGTGGGGGCTGATCACGACGTTCGGGAAGTCCCAGAGCGCGCTCGCGGTGTCGAGCGGTTCCTTCGCGAACACGTCGAGGGCGGCGAAGCCGATCCGGCCAGACTCGAGGGCACGGATGAGGGCGTCCTCGTCCACGACGGTGCCACGCCCGATGCTGACGAAGGTCGTTCCCGGCCGGACCGCGCCGAAGACGTTCTCACCGACAAGTTTCAGGGTCGCGGCCGTTCCCGGCAGGGCGACGACGATCGCGTCCGCACTCGCGGCTCCGGCCGCGAGGTCCTCCGTTCGGATCAGCTCGTCGACGAAGGGAACGGGCAGGTCGTCCCTGCTTGTCCCGATCACACGCATCCCGAGCCCCTTCGCGAGCCGGGCGACCTCGCGCCCCACTCCGCCCAGCCCGATGACGAGCACCGTCTGGTCGCGCACCTGGCCGAGGGCCCTGCGCTCCGGCCACGCGTGCGCGCGCTGGTCGCTTTGGAGCACGGGCAGCTGCTTCGCTCCGGACATGATGCCGAAGATCGCGAATTCGGCGAGCGGGCCGCCGTGCACCCCGGCCGAGGTCGTGAAGACCACCCGGTCGAGATCGGCCTGACCGAGGCCTGCGGACTTGACCTGCGAGCCACCGCCCGCCGCCATCACCTGCACCCAGCGGAGTCCCGGATTCGCCTCAACGGTTCGGCGAAGGGCGACCGGGTTCACGTCGGGAATGCCGAAGAGCACGTCGGCCGAGTCGAGCATCCGCTCGAAGTCGGCCTGCTGACCGGTCGTGCGCCGAAAGGCGGGGTCGCCGCGGTAGTCGGCAGGACGGCGCATCGGCGGCAGCAGGGCCTGGTCACGCACGAGCTCGATGCGGGGTTCCGCCCGCTCGATCAGCAGGCAGAGCTCCTCGCTCAGTGGTGTTGCGACGACGACGCGGAGCGTTACGGTGGTGGTCATGCTGTCAGTCTCCCTGATCAAATGGATGCCGGCGCATGCGCCTCGAGGAATGTAGCGAGTCCGGCCCGGTCGGGCAGGCCCTCCTGGTCACCGCGCGACGTCGTGGCCAGCGCGCCGACCGCGCCGGCGCGGTGCACCCAGTCGGCGAGTGGGAGCCCGTCGAGGGCCGCACTGAGGAGTCCAGCGGAGAAGCCGTCACCCGCGCCGACCGTGTCGACGACAGACACCGAGAACGGCGGGCAGCTCGCGTGCGTCCCGTCCGCGGCGAAGAGTTCGGCCCCGCGTGAACCGGCCTTGACCGCGACGACCTTCACGCCGCGATCGAGGTACCAGCGGGCGATTCCCGCCGGGGTGGTCTCCCCGGTGAGGATGTGCCCTTCGCTCGTGCCGGGCAGCACCCAGTCCGCCTGCACGGCGATCTCATTGATCGCGTGCACCATTTCCGCGGTGTCGGCCCAGAGGCTGGGGCGCAGGTTCGGATCGAAACTCACCGTCGCGCCGGTTTCACGTGCAACATCGACGGCCTGGGCGGCGAGGTGCCGCGGTCCGTCGCCGAGCGCGAGCGGGATCCCGGTCAGGTGCACATGCCCGGCACGGCGCACGTAAGCGGCCGTCGCCTCGGTGGGCGCGAGCGTACGTGCCGCTGAGTGCGACCGGAAGTAGACCACGAGCGGGTCTTCGTCCTCGCCCGGCCTGTTCTTCAGCTGGAACCCGGTCGGTTCGCTCGCGTGCAGGTCGACCTGGCCGACATCGATGCCGTTCGCCTCGAGCTGCTGCAGGACGAATTCACCGAACGGGTCCGTGCCGAGACGCGTGATGAACCCGACGCTGTGGCCGAGCCGCCGCAGACCGACGGCGACATTGAATTCCGCGCCCGCCAGCCTGCGGGTGAAGCGGTCGACCCGGGCGAGCGGACCGGTCTCCTCCGCGACGAACATCGCCATGATCTCGCCGAAGGTGACGACGTCGAAGTCCCTCTGGACAGTGCTGGGCATGTGGTTCCGTTCAGTCGCTGGTCAGTTCGGCGAGGACCCGGCGGATCTTCGCCAGTTCGCTCGCCGCGGTGGCCCGGTCGGGGATCGGGTATTCGAGCACCACGGGCACGTGGGTCCCGATCTCGCGGAGCACGGAACGCCAGTCGACGTCACCCTCGTCGAGCAGCACGGAGTGCAGCCCACCGAGGCGGCCGATGTCCTTCAGGTGGAAGACCGTCGCGTAACGCCCGAGTTCCCGGGCGGCGGCGACCGGGTCAACGCCCGCCCAGAGCCAGTTTCCGGCATCGAACGTGTACCCGATCGGAACGTTCTGGGCCCGCAGGTCGCGGAGGAGCGCAGCCACGACATCCAGTCGCCCGTTCCGCGCGGTCTGGTCGTTCTCGATCGTGACCCGGGCGGATGCCGCCAGCAGGGCCTCGACCAGGCTCCCGAGCCCTGTCAGCTCGTCACCGGGCTCGCCGATGTTCAGCTTGACGCTGAGAGCTCCGAGGGTCGCCGCTTCGTCAAGGTAGCCGGTCAGGAGAGGAGAGGCCTCACCGTCCACGAAGAGCGACTCGGGAACGGAGTAGTAGACCTCGAGTCCGGCCTCGGTCGCCAGGCCGGCGATCGTCAGGAGTTCTTCGCGCCGGGCCGCAGGCTCGGGCGAGAGGTACTCTCGGCGGATCTCGATTCCGGTGGCCCCGAGCGCGAGTACCTCGGCGACGAGGTCGGCCTGGACCGTGGTGGACGCGTCGAGGGCCTCTTTGTAGACCATGGTGTTGACGAACACCGGCCGGGAGCCGCTCACTGGAGTGCCGGTGCGCTGGGCGATGCCGCGGGAATGGTGCCCTGCAGCTTGAAGTCCGGCGTCGAGACGGCCTTCACCACGATCGTGAACACGACCGCGATGATCAGTGACAGGGCCATGAAGATATAGGACGCATCGTTCGACCCGGTGACGTTATTGAGGAAGCCGACGAAGTAGGCCCCTGCGAAGGATCCGAGTGCGCCGAAGCTGTTGACGAGAGCCATCGCGCCGCCCGCGACATTCTTCGGCAGGATCTCGGGGACGATCGCGAAAAACGGCCCGTACGGGGCGTACATAGCGCCGCCGGCGATCACGAGCAGGATGAACGACAGCCAGAAGTTGGACGTCCCGACGAGGTAGGAGGCGTAGAACGCGACCGCCGCCACCAGGAGGAACGGCCAGATGAAGAGCTTCCGCTTCAGGAGCCGGTCGGAGAAGAACGAGGCGACCACCATCAGCACGGTCGCGAGCAGGTACGGGATGGCGGTGAGCCAGCCGATGATCACGATGTCGAAGGACGACGCGGTCTTGATGATCGAGGGGAGCCACATGACGAAGCCGTAGACGCCGATGCTCCAGAAGAAGTACTGGATGCAGAGCTGGATGACGGCCTTCTGCTTGAATGCCTCGCGGTAGTTCGGCACGGCGTGCAGTCCGACCTGTTCCCGGGCGAATTCGTCGTTGATGTCCTTCTTCTGGCCTGCGGACAGCCACTTCGCGTCGTTCGGGGAGTTGTCGATCATACGCAGCCAGACGAACGCCCAGATGATGGAGGGGAGACCCTCGATGATGAACATCCAGCGCCAGCCAACGCTGCTGACGAGGTAGGCCGAGACGACGGACATCCACAGCACCGTGACCGGGTTGCCGAGGATCAGGAAGGTGTTGGCTTTGGAGCGTTCGCCGCTGGTGAACCAGTTACTGAGCAGGATGAGCATCGCGGGCATGATGGCCGCCTCGACGATTCCGATCGCGAACCGGATGACGAATAGCACCCAGATGTTCGTGACGATGCCGATGCAGCTGGCCAGGATGCCCCACAGGATCAGCGCGTAGAAGATCAGCTTCTTCGCGCTCCGCCGTTGCGCGTAACTCGCGCTCGGCACCTGGAAGAAGAAGTAGCCGAGGAAGAACAGGGCTGCAAGGAAGGCCGAGGCGCTGGCCGTGATGTTGAGGTCTTTCGCCATCCCCGCGGCGGCGCCCAGACTGTAATTCGAGCGGTCGAGGTACGCCAGGCTGTAGGTGATGAAGATGACCGGCATGAGCCGTGACCATCGGGATGACGCGAGTTTCTCGCTCATGAACTGAATCTCTTCCTTGAGAACTACCGCAGGGCACACCAACACATGTTCCATTGGGCGGAACACCGTTTGCCCTGACGGAATGAGCCTACGCTCAGGACTGCTCCGGCTGAGAACCCGCGCGACACACGGGCGCGCCGCCGTGAAATCCAGCTCGAGATCAGAGTTGAACGTTATATCGTTAGGTATCGTCGAGCTCTGGTACGGCGCTGAGGAGGTCATCATGAGTGGTTCATTTATGGGAGACGGATTCCCGGGTCGCAAGGGCGGACCGGGCGAAGGTTGGGCCGGAAACGCCATCTGGGAAGCGATGGAGCAGTTGCGCGGGCAGTTCGAACAGAAGGTCGGCACGAGGGTCGGGCGCGGCGACGTCCGTGCCGCGGTGCTCGCGCTCCTCCTGGAGCAGCCGATGCACGGCTACCAGATCATCCACGAGATCGAGGAGCGCAGCAACGGGGCGTGGAAGCCGAGCCCCGGCTCGGTGTATCCGGCGCTCCAGCTGCTCGCCGACGAGGGTTTCATCACGGCCGAGGAGGCCAACGGTCGCAAGACCTATGCGCTCACGGACGAGGGCCGCGCGGTAGCGGATGCCGCAGCCGAGACCTCCGCCCCCTGGGAGGCCCCGAGTGCCCGCGACAGCGGCCGGGCGACCGCACTGCCCAAGGCGGGAATCGGCCTGGCCCAGGCCGCCGCGCAGGTCGGGCGCTCCGGCAGCCCGGAGCAGGTGGACAAGGCCGTCGCCGTGCTCGACGAGGCGCGTCGCCAGTTGTACTCCATCCTCGCCCAGGATTGAACGAGTGCCCGAAGCACGCCGGCGTCAAGGAGATCCGATGACCGACGACGGGAACATGCGCGCCCGCTACCGCCGGATCCTGCGGTTCGCCGCGCGGTACCTGGTGCAGACCTGGTGGTACGAACTGTTCCTGCCCCGGATCGGACTCGCCCGGCTCTCGGCGCGCAACCGGTCGGCGCGGCTCCAGCGCATCGCGCAGCGCTTCCACGTGCTCGCGGTCGACCTGGGCGGCCTCATGATCAAGGTCGGCCAGTTCATGTCGTCCCGGCTCGACGTGCTGCCGCCCGAGATCACCAAGGAGCTCGAGGGCCTGCAGGACGAGGTCCCGGCCGTGCCGTTCCCGGCCATCCGAGCCCTCGCCGAGTCCGAATTGGGGGTGACACTCGAGCGCGCGTTCTCGTTCGTCGACCCGACCCCTCTCGCCGCGGCATCCCTCGGTCAGGTCCACCGCGCGCGGCTCTCGGAAATGGATGCTGCCGAGACCGGCCTGCTGGACGTCGTCGTGAAGATCCAGCGACCGGGCATCGGTGCGATCGTCGACGTCGACCTCCGGGCCCTTCGCCGCGTCGCCGGCTGGCTCAGCCACATTCGCCTCGTTTCGGATCGGGTCGACATGCCCGTCCTCGTCGAGGAGTTCGCGGTGACGAGCCTCGAGGAGATCGACTACCTGCACGAGGCCGCGAGCGCGGAACGGTTCGCGGGGAACTTCGCCGACGACGCCCGCGTCAGCGTTCCCGAGCTCGTGTGGGAGCGAACGACGCGGCGGGTGCTGACCCTGCAGGACGTCACGGCCATCAAGATCAATGACGTCGATGGGCTCAGGGCGGCAGGCATCGATCCGGCTGAAGTCGCCACCGAGTTCGCGGCGGTCATGTTCGACCAGCTCTTCGTCAACGGCTATTTCCACGCCGACCCGCACCCGGGCAATATCTTCGTCACCCCCCTCGCCACCGCGGATGCGGCCACAACAGCGGATGCTCCAGGCCGGGCCTGGAAGTTCACGTTCATCGACTTCGGAATGATGGGCGAGGTACCCGACGCGCTGCGTCGCGGTCTCCGGAACCTGCTCATCGCCGCCGCGTCCCGCAACGGCAAGGGCATGGTGGACGGCATTCGCGAGGTGGGCGTGCTCCTGCCCTCCGCGGACACCGCGGAACTCGAGAGGGCGCTGACGGCGCTGTTCGCGCGTTTCGGCGGGATGGGCTTCGCCGAGCTGCAGGAGGTCGATCCGCGCGAGTTCCGCGCCTTCGCGAACGAATTCGGTGATGTGGTGCGCACCCTGCCGGTCCAGCTGCCGGAGAACTTCCTGCTTATCGTGCGCGCGATGTCGCTGACCAGCGGGATGTGCAGTTCGCTCGACCCGGCCTTCAACATCTGGAACGCCGTCGAGCCGTACTCCGCGCAGCTGATCCGGGCCGAAGGCGGAAACCTGGTGCAGGATCTCGCGAAGCGCACGGTGGCGGCCGCGGGACTCATCGCCCGGCTGCCCCAGCGGCTCGATACCCTGATCACGCGGGTCGAAGACGGCAACCTCACGGTGCAGACCCCACGGCTCGAGCGCCGCCTGGGCAGTCTCGAGCGAACGGGACGGCGGATCATCTCTGCGGTCCTCTTCACCGCCCTGCTGATCGGCGGCATCCTGCTCCGTGCCGACGACGTCGTCTTCGGAACGGTGCTCATGGCCGTGTCCGTGCTTCCGCTGCTCCACGCCACCCTCGCCGGCGCCGTCGCCCGCCGAGGACCCCTGCCCTAGGGAGCTGTCGAAGTCCCGGCCGACGTCACCGCCCGGCACCGAGGTGACGCCGGGCGTCGGAGTACGCGGACGACCACACCAGTTCGTGATCGGCAGGCGACGACGCTCCGCAGGCGAGTGACTCCTCGGCGATCAACAGCGTCGAAGCTAGCCCCGCCAGATAGCGGGATTCTGCGGAGAGTCGCGTGTCGGGGGCGAGGCTGGAGCTCACGACGGTCAGCTCGAGGACGCCTCGACGAATCGATCCGGCAGCATGGGCGACGACAAGGGTGCTCGCGACGTAAAACCCGATGCAGGACGTGATCACCAGGAGTCTCGGTGCGCCCGCCTCAACAAGCGTTACGAACTCTCCGAACACGGCCACTAGGCCGAGCACCGTCCAGCCGCGCCACACGCGAACCCGTCGGCGCTGCCGTGCGGAGATCCCCGCCGGATACAACACGAGCCGCTGGCTCGTGCTGCCGTAGCGACCGGCCGAAACCGTGTAGCTTCCCCAGCGGCAGCGTCCGTCGAGGAGTGGCGAGAGCCACCGACTGAGCGTGAGTTCCGAGAGGTCCATTCGAGCGCTGTTCACCAATCCAGCGTCATCCCGGGCGCAGGGGGGCCGCGCCATCCTTACGGAATCCATGCGCCGAAACGGAGTTTCCCTACGGATTCACTACGCTCGCGCTACTCCCGTCCAGGCAAGCAGCCGGATGTTGGGCGTGCCGTCATCCGCCACCACAGCCGTCTCGGCTCAATGGGTTCACCTTCGCCACGAATGCGGACGCGAGCGAGTCCTCCGCTCGGTGATGTAAGTTGCTGGTCGGACCGACAATATCGGCCGATGCCATGCTAGGTTTCCCACGAAGACTACAGCGTGGGTTCAAGCGGGGGGCTAGCCATGATTCGTCTCAGAGTGACCAGCAGAGCCTGGATCGCGGCAGCATTGGTCTGTGCATCGTGCCTCGGCCTGACGAGTTGTGTCGCCAACGACTCCACCACGGAGATCCGGCTGTTCCTTGCGCAGAAACCCGGTCCCGAAGACGCACTTCCCTCGGCGCTCAAGGCTGCAAGTGACGGCCTCGATGCCGCTTCCAGTCGGTTAGTCGGCACCACCAGAGATGTGAGCTATTTCGTCTCCAAGTACACGGATCCGCAACGAGGCACCCCGGGCTTCTGCCTGATGGTGGCAAAACTGCCGGACGGTCCTTCGAATTCGTTCTGCGGTTCCGCAGACGGAATGTGGACGTCTGGAAGCGGCACCGGCGGAGCACGGGTCATCGAGAGCAACGACGAAGTTCCCGAGGGGTGGACCCGTCTGAGTGACTTCCTCATCGTCAATCCGGACGCTAAACCTTAGGAATCAGCCGAGATGAGCAATCCTCATGAAACTGTGGATCTCGTGTGGATCTACCCGATGGCTGCCTGAATTTCGGGATGTGAACCACAATTGAAGGCAGTTTTCGCACAAGACGCATCGCAGCACCGTCGTCACCTCCGGTCGCCCGATGAGGAAAGTTCCGCTCGTCTGCTCTCACCCTGGAGGAAGGACCATGACCTCAGTTCCGGCCCACCGGCGCACTCGCGGACCGGCTGCACCCCACCACCGAGTGAACGCCTCCCGCGTCTCCCGCAGCGCGTGGACCGCGCTGAACTGGCTTACGTCCCTTGCCGTCGTGGTCGTGATGACCGCATCGGCGGCGGCCATGGTCACTGCTGCCCCGGCGGTCTCCCCGGCTGCGCCGGCGATCGTGCCGGACAGCCGGCCGTGACCGGTCATCGACAATCGCCCCGGCCGCCCGTTGCGGCCGCGCTCATCAAGACACTGATCGTGATCGGCGCCGTCCTGTCTGCGGCACTCGCCTTCGTCGACGTCCGGTTTCCTGTCCAGTTCGACTCGGCCATCCTCGCTCACACCACCGGATTCCTGGCCGGATATGTCGTCACGGTGATGGTGGTCCTGATGTCGCGCGCACCGTTGCTCGAACGCTCGATCGGTGCCGACCGGCTCGCCCGCTGGCACGGCGTCGGCGGTCGCGCCTTCATCGTCCTCCTGGTGATTCATGCGGTCGCGGCCGTGCATTCCTGGATGCTCAGCCACTGGGAAGATGCCTTCACGGCATCCCTCGCCGTCCTGGGCATGCCCGGGCTGGTGGCCGCGACCGCCGGGACGGTCCTGTTCGGCGTGATCGCGGTCATGTCGGTGCGGGCAGCCCGGCGCTCGGTCTCCTACGAGACGTGGCACGGCATCCACCTGCTCAGCTATATCGCCCTGGCGCTCTCGTTCACGCACGAACTGGCCGGGCCCGACCTTGCCGGCAGGCCCGGGCTCCAGATCGCCTGGACCCTGTTCTTCGTATCCGCACTGGGCCTGGTGCTCCGCTACCGCGTTCTCAAGCCGCTGGAGCACGCCTGGCGCCACCGCCTCCGGATCGAACGCCTGGTGCCCGAGGCGGACGGCGTCGTGAGCGTCATTCTGCGCGGGCGGCACATCGACGAACTGCGCGTCGAAGCGGGTCAGTTCTTCCGCTGGCGATTTCTGGCGCCGGGGGTCTGGCGCTCCGCGCATCCCTTCTCGCTGTCTGCGCCTCCCGGCGATGACCTGCTCCGAATCACCGTAAAGGCGCTCGGGAACGGCAGTCACACGCTTCACTCCCTCCGGCCGGGCACGCGCGTGCTCGCCGAGGGGCCGTACGGGGCCATGACGCACCGGAAACGCACTCGTGAATCCGTTCTGCTCATCGCCGGCGGCGTTGGGATCACTACCATGCGCGCACTCTTCGAAGAGCTCGAGGTCGGCGACGGCTCGCTGACCCTCCTCTACCGGGCCTCCCGGGACGATGACGTGATCTTCCGCGACGAACTCGAGGAAATCGCCCGGTTGCGCGGTGCCTCGATCGTGTGGATGATCGGGCCGTCCACAGATCCCCGGAACAGCATGACCGGTGCGAACCTGACTCGGCTCGTCCCCGACGTCGCTGCCCGCGACGTCTACGTGTGCGCATCGCGCGGTCTGTCCAGGGCTGTCCGGTCGGCGCTGAAGGACGCCGGACATCCGCCTGCCCGCCTGCACGAGGAAGTCTTCGCGTTCTAACGGCGCAGCCAGAGTCGCCTGCGTCCGCTCGAAAACGACGAAAGGCCCCCGGTTACCCGGGGGCCTTTCTTGTCCGACTGGATCATTCGACCCACTGTGGGTTGATTGCCTTTCTCGAGAAGGGCCTTGTATCCCTTACCCCGCCCGGCCGCTTTCAGACCGCATTTGCGCGGATCCTCCGCCATCCCCTTGAAAATCCTCTACTTTCGAATTCCCTCAACTTCACACACGATATGGCCCGTTCTCGCGTACGACAAGGCCGGCTGCCACGGCGGCGCCCAGCGGCAGCCGCGTCCTCACCGGCGCTTGCGTCAGTTCGCTACTGACAATGGACGCCAACCGAAGTACCGCCTCTCCAACGCTTCCTCCTCAGTGGCGCGTCGCCTCATCGGGTAGCGCTGTTCTGATAACCCGGTAGCGCTCTTCTGCCTAAGTGGTAGCGGCCCGGAC
>NZ_JASJVF010000041.1:0-20049 GCF_035019805.1 Cryobacterium sp. 10I1 | reverse complement strand
GCGCTGCTGACCGTGCAGGCCTGGAACTTCACCCCGTCCGAAGCGGTCCGCTTCATCACCGCGCAGTGGCTCAGCCCGTACGCGATCGCCGCCGCCGTCGTCGCCCGCGAGGTGCCGATCTGGTTCGGCGCCTGGATCGCCCGCCGCGGACGCACCGTCACGGCCCGCAACGCCGCCGCCCGCCAGGACTACGACCGCCGCCTCGCCGAAGGGCCGCAGCTCTCCCGTCCGCAGTAATCCCGAACAGTCCGAAGCCGGCCGGCGGAATCGCCGTAGGGGTGCAGCCCCCGCAGCGGGGGAGTGAGGCCTGAGCGATGCGCGACTATCAGCGATACGCGGCCGTCGTCGCCGTGTTCGCGGCCGTGCTCTACGCGGCGCTGCTCGTCGCGGCCTTCGGCATGATCAGCCTGCTCGCCGACATCGAGGTCATCCCGGTGACGGATGCCGGCCCGCTCGTCGGTCCCGGAATGGCGGCGGCGGCCGTGCTGCTGGTTTTCGCTCTCCTGCTGTGGCTCGGGCTGCGGGCATCGCCGCGCCGCCAACGGGTGGCGCTCGGGTACGCGGCCGGAACCGGCATCGCCGCGTTCCTCGGGTTCGTCGCCGCCGGCTCCGTGCTCTATCCCCTGGGAAACGGGCAACTGTTCAGCGGGCTGACCTTCGCCGCGGCGGTGCTGCGCGAGCCGTTCGCGGCGACGACCGGCATCCTCGCCTTCGTCGTCACCCTGCTGTATTCGCTCGTGCTCGCCTCCCGCATCAACGAACACGGCCGGCCGCTGTGGCCCTGGGAACGCCCGGACGAATAGGGCGAAATCTCCCCGCCGAACACCTGCGGCATCGAGTAACCTTAATGTCCATGGATGGTTCCATCGAAGCACGCGTCGGCGATGTCGTCGACGACTGGCTGAGCTGGCTCCCCAAGTGGCGACCCGGCACGCACACCCGCAGGACGCGGCTGTGCCGCACCTGTTTCGGTTCGCCCGTCATCCGCGCCGCCGGCCTCACGACCGATGTCCCGCACGCGGTGCAGCACGCCCTCGCCATGCGCGTGAAGGCTGTGATTGACGGCTCCGTCGACGCGTACACCGAGTCCACCCTCCCGCTGCTCAGCCGGGAGATCCGCGCGAACGAGGAACGCAAGGCCGCCGTCGCGAGCTATCGCCCGGCCGACGGCCTCGACCCCGAGTTCGCCGGCCTCGAGCTCGACCCGCCCGCCGAACGTGAGGCGCCCTACCTCTTCACCTTCGCCGAACTCGCGCGCCCCGCCTCCCCGGCCGCGTTCGTCGCCGAACCGGCGCCACTCACCGCGGAGGAGAAGGCGGCAATTCGCGCCGAGCTGCGCCTCGCCGACGAGTACGCGGCCGAGGTCGGCGGCCAGGTCTGCATGGCGTTGTACCGCCATCGTGAGCGGATGCGGGCCGCGGTGAACGAGTTCGTCGAGCCCTGGGTGCAGTCCCTGCTCGCCGATCTCGACAGCACCCTCAACTCCCCGCTCTGGCCTCACGGCCTGTGAGTCGCGGACGAGTGGGGGACAAGCCGCGTGGGCCACGCGCGTGCCCGGCCCGCCGCATCCGCTCGACGGAGGCTCGCCATTTGACCGGGCTACCCGAGGGGAGTTAGTATTTCGGGGTGTGCGCTTCGTCGTGCGCTTGAGTCATGCCATCGCGATCTCGTCGTGCCGCACCTTGGGCGCCCAGACACGGCACGCATGCTGGGTTTGCTCACCGAGCAGCCCCCACGGCATACCCACTGAAACGCGCGGAACTTGTTCCGCGTGCGCCGGCGGGTCCAGATGAACTCGACAAGGACCGGAAACGGAACGAATCGAATGCTAACCATCAATGAGCTGTCACCGTGCAGCAAAAACAAGGAGTAATTAGTGCCAACCATTCAGCAGTTGGTCAGGAAGGGCCGCAGCCCCAAGGTCACCAAGACCAAGGCTCCCGCCCTCAAGGCCAACCCGCAGCAGCGCGGCGTGTGCACCCGCGTGTACACCACCACCCCGAAGAAGCCGAACTCGGCTCTCCGCAAGGTCGCCCGCGTCAAGCTGTCGAACGGTACCGAGGTCACCGCCTACATCCCCGGCGAGGGTCACAACCTGCAGGAGCACTCGATGGTGCTCGTGCGTGGCGGTCGCGTGAAGGACCTCCCCGGTGTTCGTTACAAGATCGTTCGCGGCGCACTGGACACCCAGGCTGTCAAGAACCGCAAGCAGGCTCGTAGCCGCTACGGCGCCAAGATGGAGAAGAAGTAATGCCTCGTAAAGGCCCAGCGCCCAAGCGTCCCGTTATCGCTGACCCGGTATACGGCGCCCCCATCGTCTCCCAGCTCGTCAACAAAATCCTCCTCGACGGCAAAAAGGGCCTCGCCGAGCGCATCGTTTACGATGCACTCGAGGGCGTCGTTGCCAAGAACGGTGCGGATGCTGTCGTCACGCTGAAGAGGGCGCTCGACAACGTGCGCCCCACCCTCGAGGTGCGTTCGCGCCGCGTCGGTGGTTCCACCTACCAGGTGCCGGTCGAAGTCAAGCCGCACCGCGCCAACACCCTGGCTCTCCGCTGGTTGACCAGCTACGCCAAGGCCCGTCGCGAGAAGACCATGACCGAGCGCCTCACCAACGAGATCCTCGACGCGTCCAACGGCCTCGGTGCCGCGGTCAAGCGTCGTGAAGACACACACAAGATGGCCGAGGCGAACAAGGCCTTCGCACACTACCGCTGGTAGTCGCGATCCGGTGAGCGAGCGGGGCGGGTCACCCGCCCCGCTCGCCCACCGGCTTGTCTTGTTTCGCCCCACACACCCCCAAAAAACGTCCGGAGGACACCCGTGGCACTTGATGTGCTCACCGACCTGAGCAAGGTCCGCAATATTGGCATCATGGCGCACATTGACGCTGGCAAGACCACCGTCACTGAGCGCATCCTGTACTACACGGGTGTCAACCACAAGATCGGCGAGACCCACGACGGCGCCTCGACCATGGACTGGATGGCGCAGGAGCAGGAACGTGGCATCACGATCACCTCCGCTGCGACGACCTGTTTCTGGGCCGGCAACCAGATCAACATCATCGACACCCCCGGCCACGTGGACTTCACCGTCGAGGTGGAGCGTTCGCTCCGCGTCCTCGACGGCGCGGTTGCCGTGTTCGACGGCAAGGAGGGCGTTGAGCCCCAGTCCGAGACCGTCTGGCGCCAGGCCGACAAGTACGACGTTCCCCGCATCTGCTTCGTCAACAAGATGGACAAGCTCGGCGCGGACTTCTTCTACACCGTCGACACCATCGTCAAGCGCCTCGGCGCGAAGCCGCTCGTCATCCAGCTGCCGATCGGCGCCGAGAACACCTTCGAGGGTGTTGTCGACCTCGTCGAGATGCGTGCACTGACCTGGCGCGGCGACTCCAAGGGTGACGTCGAGATGGGCTCCCACTACGAGATCGAGGTCATCCCGGCCGACCTCGTCGAGCAGGCCGCGGTTTACCGCAAGCTGCTCCTCGAGACCGTCGCCGAGACCGATGACGACCTCATGGAGAAGTACTTCTCCGGCGAAGAGCTCACCGTCTCCGAGATCAAGCACGCGATCCGCAAGCTCACGGTCAACAGCGAGATCTACCCGGTCCTCTGTGGCTCCGCGTTCAAGAACCGTGGCGTCCAGCCGATGCTTGACGCCGTCATCGACTACCTCCCCACCCCGCTCGACGTGCCGGCCATCGAGGCCCACGACGCGCGCGATGAAGAGGTCGTCGTCATGCGTCACTCTGATGCGTCCGAGCCGTTCACGGCCCTCGCGTTCAAGGTCGCGGTGCACCCGTTCTTCGGTCGCCTCACCTACATCCGCGTCTACTCGGGACACCTCGACTCCGGCGGCCAGGTCATCAACTCGACCAAGGGCAAGAAGGAGCGCATCGGCAAGATCTTCCAGATGCACGCCAACAAGGAGAACCCGGTGGCCTTCGTGACCGCCGGTCACATCTACGCGGTCATCGGCCTCAAGGACACCACCACCGGCGACACCCTGTGCGACCCGAACCACCAGGTCGTACTCGAGTCGATGACGTTCCCTGACCCGGTCATCGAGGTTGCGATCGAGCCGAAGACGAAGCAGGACCAGGAAAAGCTGGGTCTCGCGATCCAGAAGCTGGCCGAAGAAGACCCGACCTTCCGTACCGAGCAGAACCAGGAAACTGGCCAGACGGTCATCAAGGGAATGGGTGAACTTCACCTGGACATCCTCGTCGACCGCATGCGTCGCGAGTTCAACGTCGAGGCCAACGTCGGCAAGCCCCAGGTCGCGTACCGCGAGACGATCCGCAAGGCCGTCGAGCGTCACGACTACACCCACAAGAAGCAGACCGGTGGATCCGGCCAGTTCGCGAAGATTCAGATCGCGATCGAGCCGCTTGAAATCACTGCCGAAAAGGGTTACGAGTTCCTGAACAAGGTCACCGGTGGCCGCATCCCCAGGGAATACATCCCCTCGGTCGACGCGGGCATCCAGGACGCCATGCACGTCGGTGTTCTGGCCGGCTACCCGATGGTCGGCGTTCGCGCCAGCCTGCTCGACGGTGCCGCGCACGACGTCGACTCCTCGGAGATGGCGTTCAAGATCGCCGGTTCGATGGGCTTCAAGGAAGCCGTCCGCAAGGCGAACCCTGTTCTTCTCGAGCCGCTCATGAGCGTCGAAGTTCGTACGCCTGAGGAATACATGGGCGACGTCATCGGCGACCTCAACTCCCGCCGTGGTCAGATTCAGACCATGGAAGACGCGAGCGGCGTCAAGGTCATTCGTGCCTTCGTTCCGCTTTCGGAGATGTTCGGTTACATCGGCGACCTGAGGTCCAAGACCTCCGGGCGTGCCGTGTACTCGATGACCTTCGAGAGCTACGCCGAGGTCCCCAAGGCTGTTGCCGAAGAGATCATCCAGAAGAACAAGGGCGAATAGCCTGGGGCCCTCGGGCCTTTTCCGGGCCTTCGGGCCGAATCGCTTCGGCCTCCCGGCCCGAGTAACATAAGTACACAAATCCAGCAGTTTCACCGGCCGCAAACCAGCGGGCGGTGAAGCCGAGAGTCCTGAGGAGGACCCACAGTGGCCAAGGCCAAGTTCGAGCGGACTAAGCCGCACGTAAACATCGGAACGATCGGTCACGTTGACCACGGAAAGACCACGCTGACTGCAGCGATCTCCAAGGTCCTTGCCGACACGTTCCCTTCCAAGACCAACGTTCAGCGCGACTTCGCGTCGATCGACTCGGCTCCGGAAGAACGCCAGCGCGGCATCACGATCAACATCTCCCATGTTGAGTACGAGACCGAAAAGCGTCACTATGCGCACGTCGACGCACCGGGCCACGCTGACTACATCAAGAACATGATCACCGGTGCCGCACAGATGGACGGCGCGATTCTCGTTGTCGCCGCAACTGACGGCCCGATGGCTCAGACCCGTGAGCACGTTCTTCTCGCCAAGCAGGTCGGCGTGCCGTCCCTGCTCGTCGCGCTGAACAAGGCCGACATGGTCGACGACGAAGAGATCCTTGAGCTCGTCGAGCTCGAGGTTCGCGAACTCCTCACCGCCCAGGGCTTCGACGGCGACAACGCTCCTGTTGTCCGCGTGTCGGCGCTCAAGGCGCTGGAAGGCGACCCGAAGTGGGTTGGCAACATCCTGGAGCTCATGCAGGCCGTTGACGACTACTTCCCGGAGCCCGTCCGCGACAAGGACAAGCCCTTCCTCATGCCGATCGAGGACGTCTTCACGATCACCGGTCGTGGCACCGTCGTCACCGGCCGCGCCGAGCGTGGAACCCTCAAGATCAACTCCGAGGTCGAGGTTGTCGGCATCCGCCCGACGATCAAGACCACGGTCACTGGTATCGAGATGTTCCACAAGCAGCTCGACGAGGCATGGGCCGGCGAGAACTGTGGTCTTCTTCTTCGTGGCACCAAGCGCGAAGACGTCGAGCGCGGCCAGGTCGTCGTCAAGCCGGGTTCGGTCACGCCGCACACCGACTTCGAGGGCACCGCGTACATCCTGTCAAAGGAAGAGGGCGGCCGTCACAACCCGTTCTACGCGAACTACCGTCCGCAGTTCTACTTCCGTACCACCGACGTCACCGGCGTCATCACGCTGCCCGAGGGCACCGAGATGGTCATGCCCGGCGACACCACCGACCTGACTGTCGCGCTGATCCAGCCGATCGCCCTGGAAGATGGACTCGGCTTCGCTATCCGTGAAGGTGGCCGCACCGTCGGCGCCGGAACCGTGACGAAGATCATCAAGTAGTTCTTCACCACCTGCACCACTGAAACGGGTCGGTCCTTCGGGGCCGGCCCGTTTTTGCGTCCCCGCGAGACCCTTGTCGTGGGCGTGCCCCGGTTCTATCGTGGGTCGCGGTCGCACTGAAGCGGCCGGACTGGAGTGGATCATGGGACTGGACGACATCACGAAGAAGGCCCAGGAGTTCCTGGGCGACAGCAAGGTCACCGAGGCCCTGCACAGCGAGCAGGCCGAGGACATCAGCGACAAGCTGCTCGACGGCACGGCCGACGCGGTCAACAAGGTCACCGGCAACAAGTTCGAAGACCAGATCGAGCAGGCCCGCGCCGCCGCCGACACTCACGTCGGCACCGACTAGCGCTCGCGCGGCGAGCGTCCGCAGCGAGCGTCCGAGTCGGCCGCGGCGCTCAGGACGCACCACTCGAGCGCGGGTGTTCCGCCGTTCCGCGGGTGCTGTGCCAGGCGCTGAACGGCGGAACACCCGCGCTCGAGTCTGAACGCAGTCCTCCACAGGAGTGGATGTCGTCGGTAACGCACGAATGACGCCTTCGACCTCCAGATGTGCTCCGTGGGTCACATGCTCTGCAGCATGACTGAACACATTCCACCGGACCACCCTGCGGACCACTTGTTGTCCGTAGCCGACTATCAGCATTGGGGGAGGCTGACGGGAAGATCAAGTACTTCGATCCCGTCATGAGGGACGGGCGTACGCCCGAGGAAGTGCTGTGGGATGAAAAGCGCCGTGAAGATGGGGTGCGTCGGCAGGTGCACGGCTTCACTCGCTGGGGTTTCTCCATTGCGTTGAGCAGGATGCGCTTTGCGCGGGCGTCTGCTGGAGCTTGGGCTGCCTGTTCGGAGACCGGGCCTCCGCACGTGGTGAATGGCGTGTCTGTATCGAGCGCGGGCCCCGGCAGAGGGAAACGAGCGCGAAACGGGCAGCGAAGCGCTGGAAACGGGGCGAAAGGGGGCCGAAACGCGCGACACGCCGGTCGCGACACGCCCGGGTTGCACAAAGACCTACCCCTGTGGCAGACTCTTCTAGTTCAACACTTTCGACTGCCGCGCTGCACGCGGTGTCGGGATCACTGCCAGGCAGTGCATAGCCGGTGTCCACAGGACGCACGGTTAGGCCGCGGGTAGCAGAACAGAGCTTAAACCAACAGCCGGGAAAGCATGGGAAATCCATGCCTTCCCCCATGCCCCGGTATGGAGAAGCGGTTGGCTCGGTTCAGAGTCGTGCGGCTGGAAGGCTGCGGGACGAGGAATCGAAATTGACAGATGAACAGTGGTGCGACAGCAGCAGTGCTACTACGGCGTCCAATGCAGCCTTCGGGATGTACGAAGCCTTGACAAGAAAGAGAGTTCGACATGGCGGGACAGAAGATCCGCATTCGGCTTAAGTCTTACGACCACGAGGTCATTGACATCTCGGCGCGCAAGATCGTCGACACCGTGACCCGTGCGGGCGCGACAGTCGTCGGCCCCGTGCCGCTTCCGACCGAGAAGAACGTGGTGTGTGTCATCCGTTCCCCTCACAAGTACAAGGACAGCCGGGAGCACTTTGAAATGCGCACCCACAAGCGTCTGATCGACATCATTGACCCCACCCCGAAGGCCGTCGACTCGCTCATGCGTCTCGACCTTCCGGCGGACGTCAACATCGAGATCAAGCTCTAGGGCCCGCGATGTCTTACTCCGATACCAAGACCACCAAGGGTCTCCTCGGCAAGAAGCTCGGCATGACCCAGGTCTGGGACGAGAACAACAAGCTCGTTCCCGTCACCGTCATCGAGATCTCGCCGAACGTTGTCACCCAGATCCGCAGCAAGGAAATCGACGGCTACGCCGGCGTCCAGATCGCTGCAGGCGCCATCGACCCGCGCAAGGTGAACAAGCCTTCCGCCGGACACTTCGAAAAGGCGGGCGTCACGCCTCGCCGTCACCTCACCGAGCTCCGCACCGCGGATGCCGCTGACTACACCCTGGGACAGGAACTCACCGTTGACGGTGTCTTCGTTGCCGGCTCCAAGGTTGACGTCATGGGCACGAGCAAGGGTAAGGGTTTCGCCGGTGTTATGAAGCGTCACAACTTCAAGGGTGTCTCCTCCTCCCACGGTTCCCACCGCAACCACCGCAAGCCCGGTTCCATCGGTGCTTCCTCGACCCCGAGCCGTGTCTTCAAGGGCATGCGCATGGCCGGTCGTATGGGTGGCGAGCGCGTCACCGTGCTGAACCTCAAGGTTCACGCCATTGATGCCGAGAAGGGCCTCATGCTGGTCAAGGGTGCCGTTCCCGGTGCCAAGGGCCGCCTCGTATTCGTCCGCACTGCCGTGAAGGGAGCGTAACCGCATGGCCACCACGCTCGATCTCATCGATGCAACCGGCGCAAAGTCCGGTTCCGTTGAACTGCCCGCCGAAATCTTCGACGTCCAGACCAACATCCCCCTGATCCACCAGGTCGTCGTCGCGCAGCTCGCTGCCGCACGCCAGGGCACGCACAAGACCAAGCGCCGCGGAGAAGTTTCCGGTGCCGGTCGCAAGCCCTTCAAGCAGAAGGGAACCGGTCGCGCTCGTCAGGGCTCGATCCGCGCGCCCCAGATGACCGGCGGTGGCATCGTCCACGGACCGACGCCCCGCAACTACGAACAGCGCACCCCCAAGAAGATGATCGCGGCAGCACTGCGCGGATCGCTTTCCGACCGCGCCCGCGGCGACCGTCTCCACGTCGTCACCGCACTGTTCACTGCAGAGACGCCCAGCACCAAGGGCGCCATCACGCTGCTCACCCAGATCGCCAGCAGCAAGCACGTGCTGGTCGTTCTCGAGCGCACCGATGAGCTGACACTGCGCAGCATCCGCAACCTCCCGACGGTGCACGTGCTGTCCTGGGACCAGCTGAATGCCTACGACGTTCTCGTCAGCGACGACATCGTCTTCACCCTGGGCGCGTTCGACGCGTTCGTGGCGAGCAAGACCAAGAAGGAAGAGGTGTCCGCATAATGGCTACCCCGATCAACAAGGATCCCCGCGACGTCATCATCGCTCCGGTCGTCTCTGAGAAGAGCTACGGCCTGATCGACGAGGGCAAGTACACCTTCATCGTGGACCCGCGCTCGAACAAGACCGAAATCAAGCTCGCGATCGAAAAGATCTTCAAGGTGGAGGTCGCTTCGATCAACACCATGAACCGCATCGGCAAGACGCGTCGCACGAAGTTCGGTCAGGGCAAGCGCAAGGACACCAAGCGTGCCATCGTCACGCTCAAGTCCGGTTCCATCGACATCTTCACGGCCGTCGGCTAAGCGGCGCGGACTAGAGGAATAAGAAATGGCTATTCGTAAGTTCAAGCCCACGACTCCTGGTCGTCGCGGTTCATCTGTTGCGGACTTCGCAGAGATCACCCGTTCGACCCCGGAGAAGTCCCTGCTTCGCCCCCTGTCCAAGACCGGTGGCCGTAACAACCAGGGTCGCATCACCACCCGTCACATCGGTGGTGGACACAAGCGTCAGTACCGTCTCATCGACTTCCGTCGTAATGACAAAGATGGCGTCAACGCCAAGGTCGCTCACATCGAGTACGACCCGAACCGCACGGCGCGCATCGCGCTCCTGCACTTCGTTGACGGCACCAAGCGCTACATCATCGCCCCGAACAAGCTGAACCAGGGCGACATCATCGAGTCGGGTTCGGGTGCTGACATCAAGCCCGGCAACAACCTGCCGTTGAAGAACATCCCCACCGGTACCATCATCCACGCGGTCGAACTGCGTCCGGGCGGCGGTGCCAAGATGGCCCGCTCCGCCGGTTCGTCGGTTCGCCTCGTTGCGAAGGATGGCATCTACGCCCAGCTGCGCCTGCCGTCCGGAGAAATCCGCAACGTCGACGCCCGCTGCCGCGCCACGATCGGCGAGGTCGGCAACGCCGAGCAGTCGAACATCAACTGGGGCAAGGCCGGCCGGATGCGCTGGAAAGGCGTTCGCCCGACCGTTCGTGGTGTTGCCATGAACCCGGTCGACCACCCGCACGGTGGTGGCGAGGGAAAGACGTCCGGTGGACGTCACCCCGTCAGCCCCTGGGGCCAGAAAGAAGGCCGTACCCGGCACCCGAACAAGGAAAGCGACAAGCTCATCGTTCGTCGCCGTACTGTCGGCAAGAAGCGTAAGTAGGAGTAGACGATGCCACGCAGTCTCAAGAAAGGCCCTTTCGTTGACGACCACCTGCTTCGCAAGGTTGTCCGGGCGAATGAAGCCAGCAGCAAGAACGTAATCAAGACCTGGTCGCGCCGTTCGATGATCATCCCCGACATGCTCGGGCACACCATCGCGGTTCACGACGGACGCAAGCACATCCCGGTGTTCGTCACCGAGAGCATGGTCGGGCACAAGCTCGGCGAGTTTGCGCCCACCCGCACCTTCCGTGGTCACGTGAAGGACGACAAGAAGGGCCGTCGCCGCTAACGCGGTGACGTGAAGGAGGAGAAGAAATGGTGGAGTCGATCGCACGCGTGCGTCACATCCGCGTTACCCCCCAGAAGGCTCGTCGCGTCGTCAACTTGATCCGCGGCAAGCAGGCCCACGAGGCCCTGGGAATCCTGAAGTTCGCAGCGCAGGGCGCCAGCGACCCGGTGTACAAGCTGGTGGCCTCGGCCATCGCGAATGCACGAGTCAAGGCCGATGCAGCGAACACATACCTGGACGAGCAGGACCTCTTCGTGAGCCAGGCATTCGTTGATGAGGGTACGACCCTCAAGCGTTTCCAGGCCCGCGCACAGGGTCGCGCATTCCAGATCAAGAAGCGTACGAGCCACATCACTGTTGTGCTCGCCACTCCTGAGGAGGGTACGAAGTAATGGGTCAGAAAGTAAACCCGTATGGCTTCCGTCTGGGAATCACGACCGACCACGTGTCGCGTTGGTTCTCTGACAGCACGAAGCCGGGCCAGCGTTACAGCGACTTCGTCGCTGAAGACGTCAAGATCCGCCGCCTGCTGAGCACGACCCTCGACCGCGCGGGAGTTTCGCGCATCGAGATCGAGCGCACCCGTGACCGCGTTCGCGTCGACATTCACACCGCCCGTCCGGGCATCGTGATCGGTCGTCGTGGCGCCGAGGCCGAGCGGATCCGCTCCGACCTCGAGAAGCTCACGAGCAAGCAGATCCAGCTCAACATCCTCGAGGTCAAGAACCCTGAGGTCGACGCCCAGCTCGTTGCCCAGGGCATCGCAGAGCAGCTCTCCGCTCGTGTGGCTTTCCGCCGCGCGATGCGCAAGGGCCTGCAGGGCGCCCAGCGCGCCGGCGCCAAGGGTGTTCGCATCCAGGTGTCCGGTCGTCTCGGCGGCGCTGAGATGAGCCGCTCGGAGTTCTACCGCGAGGGACGCGTGCCACTGCACACCCTGCGTGCGAACATCGACTACGGCTTCTACGAAGCCAAGACCACCTTCGGCCGCATCGGCGTGAAGGTCTGGATCTACAAGGGCGACATCACCAACAAGGAACTCGCCCGCGAGCAGGCCAACGCTAAGTCGTCCCGCCCCGAGCGTCGTGACGACCGACCCCGCCGTGCGCCCCGCGCAGAGGCCGCGGCGCCGGTTGCAGCAGGAGTTGAGGCATAACCATGTTGATTCCACGCAGAGTCAAGCACCGTAAGCAGCACCACCCGGGCCGCACCGGCCACGCAACCGGTGGCACCGAGCTGTCGTTCGGCGAGTACGGCATCCAGGCCATCACCCCCGCGTATGTGACCAACCGTCAGATCGAGTCCGCTCGTATCGCGATCACCCGTCACATGAAGCGCGGCGGCAAGGTCTGGATCAACATCTATCCTGACCGCCCGCTCACCAAGAAGCCGGCCGAAACCCGCATGGGTTCCGGTAAGGGTTCTGTGGAGTGGTGGGTCGCCAACGTGAAGCCGGGTCGTGTGCTCTTCGAAATCGGCGGTGTCACTGACATCGTCGCCAAGGAAGCGCTCACCCGCGCCATTCACAAACTGCCGTTGAAGGCACGCATCATCAAGCGCGAGGAGGGCGACGCATAATGGCGATCGGATCCAAGGAGCTCGCCTCAGTCGAGCTCGACACTTTTGAAAACGAACGACTGTTCGACGAGCTGAAGAAGGCCAAGGAAGAGCTGTTCAACCTGCGCTTCCAGTCGGCCACCGGTCAGCTTGAAAGCCACGGCCGCCTCCGCGCGGTCAAGCGCGACATCGCTCGTATCTACACGGTTCTCCGTGAGCGCGAGTTGGGCATTCGCCCGACGCCCGCACCGGTCGAAGCGGCCGTCAAGGCCGACAAGGCAGAGAAGAAGCCCAAGAAGGCCCCTAAGGCTGCAGAATCCGAAACGGATGCTGTCGCTGAGGCCGTCGAAACGAAGGAGGCCTAGTCATGGCGAAGACTGACGAAACGGTCGTCGCAGCCGAGGCAGAAGCTCTCGTTCGCGGCTACCGGAAGACGCTGCGCGGCTACGTGACCAGCGACAAGATGGATAAGACCATCGTTGTCGAGGTCGAAGACCGCGTGAAGCACCCGTTGTACGGCAAGGTCATCCGCCGTACGTCCAAGCTGAAGGTCCACGACGAGGCGAACATCGCCGGCGTCGGAGACCTGGTCCTGATCAGTGAGACCCGTCCGCTGAGCGCCACCAAGCGCTTCCGCCTGGTCGAGATCCTCGAGAAGGCCAAGTAAGCCTCGCGCTTACTTGATAGAAGGGTATAAAAAGTGCTTCAGCAAGAATCACGACTCAAGGTTGCCGACAACACGGGTGCCAAGGAACTGTTGACCATCCGCGTCCTCGGTGGCTCCGGTCGTCGTTACGCAGGCCTCGGTGACACCATCGTCGCCACCGTCAAGGACGCGATCCCGGGCGGAAACGTCAAGAAGGGCGACGTCGTCAAGGCCGTCGTCGTTCGCGTCAAGAAGATGACCCGTCGTCCAGACGGTTCGTACATCAAGTTCGATGAGAACGCCGCAGTGATTTTGAAGAACGACGGTGACCCCCGGGGCACCCGAATCTTCGGACCGGTCGGTCGCGAGCTTCGCGACAAGAAGTTCATGAAGATCATCTCGCTGGCACCGGAGGTTATCTAAATCATGGCCAGACTCAAAAAGGGTGACCTCGTACAGGTCATCAGCGGCCGCAGCCAGGCACGCGGCGGCGACCGTGGCAAGCAGGGCAAGGTCATCGCCGTGCTCGTGGAGAAGAACCGTGTCCTCGTCGAGGGCATCAACTTCGTCACGAAGCACGTTCGTGTCGGCCAGACCCAGCGCGGCACCAAGACCGGCGGCATCGAGACCATGGAGGCGCCGATCCACGCGTCCAACGTGGCCATCGTCGACCCGGAGACCAAGAAGCCGACTCGCGTCGGCGTCCGCATCGAAGAGGTAACGAAGGACGGCGTCACCAAGACGGTCCGCATCCGTTACGCCAAGAAGTCAGGGAAGGACCTCTGATGACCGACACGATCGTTGCTGCGGGCGAAGCGCCCGTCAAGACGCTTCCGCGTCTCAAGCAGAAGTACCGCGACGAGATCTCCGCCAAGCTCTCCACCGAGCTCGGTTTCACGAACGTTCACCAGATTCCGAACCTCGTGAAGATCGTCGTCAACATGGGTGTCGGCGAGGCAGCTCGCGACGGCAAGATCATGGATGGCGCCGTCTCCGACCTCACCAAGATCACCGGCCAGAAGCCGCAGGTCACCAAGGCCCGCAAGTCCATCGCGCAGTTCAAACTGCGCGAAGGACAGCCCATCGGAACCCACGTCACCCTCCGCGGCGACCGCATGTGGGAATTCCTGGACCGGCTTCTGAGCCTCGCCCTTCCCCGTATCCGTGACTTCCGCGGCCTCTCGGACAAGCAGTTCGACGGTGCAGGCAACTACACCTTCGGTCTCACCGAGCAGGTCATGTTCCACGAGATCGACCAGGACCGGATCGACCGTCTTCGCGGTATGGACATCACCATCGTGACGACCGCCAAGAACAACGAAGAAGGCCGTGCGCTGCTCAAGGCGCTTGGCTTCCCCTTCCAGACGGCCGAGAACACTAAGTAGTACCGGCTAGTTTTAAACCCTGGGGCTGGACAACCGTCCAGCCCCACCACGACCAAGGTCGTCACCCGTGTAACGGATGAACGAAACCAGGCGAGAAAGGCACCACAAATGACAATGACAGATCCGGTCGCAGACATGCTGACCAGACTGCGCAACGCTAACTCGGCGTACCACGACACAGTGTCGATGCCGCACAGCAAGCTCAAAGCGCACATCGCAGACATCCTCAAGGCGCAGGGTTACATCTCCGCCTGGGATGTCAAGGATGCAGAGGTCGGAAAGACCCTCACGCTGAACCTCAAGTTCGGTCCGAACCGCGAGCGTTCCATCGTCGGCATCAAGCGGGTTTCCAAGCCCGGCCTGCGCGTGTACGCAAAGTCGACCGAAATCCCCACCGTTCTCGGTGGCCTCGGCGTTGCCATCCTGTCCACCTCCAGCGGTCTGCTCACCGACCGTCAGGCCGAGAAGAAGGGCGTAGGCGGAGAAGTTCTCGCCTACGTGTGGTAGTCGACAATGTCACGTATTGGAAGACTCCCCATCCCGATCCCCGCGGATGTCACGGTTGCCACTGAGGGCCGCCTCGTCAGCGTCAAGGGCCCGAAGGGTGAGCTTGCGCTCACCGTCGCCAACCCGATCCAGGTGTCGATCGAAGACGGCCACGTTGTCGTCACCCGTCCGGACGACGAGCGCGCATCGCGTTCGCTGCACGGCCTGACCCGCACCCTGATCGCCAACCAGATCATCGGGGTGACCGCGGGTTACACCAAGGGCCTCGAGATCGTCGGTACCGGTTACCGCGTCGCCCAGAAGGGCACCGCGGTCGAGTTCGCCCTTGGCTTCTCACACCCGGTCCTCATCGAGCCGCCCGTCGGCATCACCCTGACCGTCGAGGGCGTCAACCGCCTCACGGTCGGTGGCATCGACAAGCAGGCCGTCGGCGAGGTCGCCGCCAACATCCGTAAGATTCGCAAGCCTGAGCCCTACAAGGGCAAGGGTGTGCGTTACGCCGGCGAGATTGTTCGCCGCAAGGCCGGAAAGAGTGGTAAGTAACCATGGGTCTCGGAACTAGAGGTAAGAGCAAGGCCGCTGCCCGCGGACGCAGGCACACACGTCTTCGCAAAAAGGTCGTTGGGACGGAGCTTCGTCCCCGTCTCGTCGTCACCCGTTCGGCTCGCCACGTCTTCGTGCAGGTCGTCGACGACAGCAAGGGTTTCACCCTTGCGTCGGCATCCACGCTCGAGACGGACATGCGCACCTTCGATGGTGACAAGACCGCCAAGGCCCGTAAGGTCGGTGAACTCGTCGCCGAGCGCGCGAAGGCCGCCGGTATCGACGCCGTCGTATTTGACCGTGGCGGCAGCAAGTACGCGGGACGCGTCGCTGCCATCGCCGAGGGAGCTCGAGAGGGTGGATTGAACCTGTGACCGCTGAAACCAGTAACACAGCAGCCAAGGAGACCGTGGTGGCCGCTGAGGCACCCGTCGAAACCGCTGCGTCAACCGCTCCGGCACAGAACGAGCCTCGTGAGGCTCGTCGTGGTGGCCGTGAGCGCAACCCGAACAAGGATCGCGGAAGCCGCGACGCCGACAAGAGCCAGTTCCTGGAGCGCGTTGTCACCATCAACCGCGTTTCCAAGGTGGTGAAGGGTGGTCGTCGCTTCAGCTTCACCGCCCTCGTCGTCGTCGGTGACGGCAACGGACTCGTCGGCGTGGGATACGGCAAGGCCCGCGAGGTCCCGACCGCTATCTCCAAGGGCGTCGAGGAAGCGAAGAAGAACTTCTTCCGCGTTCCCCGCGTCGGCCTGACGATCCCGCACCCCGTCCAGGGCGAAGCCGCAGCGGGCGTTGTCCTGCTGCGTCCCGCCGCTGCCGGTACCGGCGTTATCGCCGGTGGCCCCGTCCGCGCCGTGCTCGAATGCGCCGGCATCCACGACGTCCTGAGCAAGTCGCTCGGTTCGTCGAACACCATCAACATCGTCCACGCCACCGTCGAGGCACTGCACCAGCTCGAAGAGCCGCGTGCCGTTGCCGCCCGTCGTGGCCTCGCGTACGAAGACGTGGCCCCGGCCCGTTTCCTGCGCGCCGACGCCGCGGCTGCTGCTGCAGCAGCGGCAGCAAAGGCAGGTGCCTGATGGCTCGCCTCAAAGTGACACAGATCAAGTCCAAAATTAGTGAGAAGCAGAACCAGCGCGACACGCTTCGCAGCCTGGGTCTCAAGCGCATTGGCGCTGTCGTGATCCGCGAGGACAACTCGCAGAACCGCGGCTATGTCAACACGGTTGCTCACCTCGTGAAGGTCGAGGAGATTGACTAATGGCTGACGAGAAGGACGCTGCCGCCAAGGCGGCAACCAAGCCCGCCACCGCAAAGAAGGCTGCCCCCAAGGCTGCCGCCGCGAAGACTGCACCCGCTGAGAAGCGCGAGCAGGTGCTGAAGGTCCACCACCTTCGCCCCGCTCCCGGTTCGAAGAAGGACCGTATGCGCGTCGGCCGCGGTGAAGGATCCAAGGGTAAGACCGCGGGTCGTGGCACCAAGGGCACCAAGGCACGCTACAACGTGCGCATCGGCTTCGAGGGTGGGCAGATGCCTCTGCACATGCGTACCCCGAAGCTGCGCGGGTTCAAGAACCCGTTCCGCGTCGAGTACCAGGTCGTCAACCTCGACCGTCTTGCCGAGCTCTACCCGAACGGTGGCGATGTCACCATCGCCGACCTGGTCGCCAAGGGCGCCGTTCGTGACAACGAAAAAGTCAAGGTGCTCGGTAACGGTGAAATTGCCGTTAAGCTGAACATTGCGGTCGACAAGGTCTCCAGCTCAGCTGAGCAGAAGATCGTCGCCGCGGGTGGCTCAATCAAGTAAGTCCGTAGACGCTGATCGAGCTTGTCGGGCGTCGCCATCGTTCATTCGATAGCGGCCCCGGCAGGCTCGTTTCACGTTAGTAACTGGAGGCCTTTTGTTCAGCGCCATAGCGCGGATCTTCCGCACGCCCGACCTTCGCAAGAAAATCGGATTCAGCCTCGGTATCGTGGCTCTGTTCCGACTGGGCTCGTTCATCCCCTCTCCCTTTGTGGACTTCGGAAACGTGCAAGCGTGTCTCGCGGCGAACCAGGGCACCAGTGGCCTGTACGAACTCGTCAACCTGTTCAGCGGTGGCGCGCTGCTTCAGCTGTCGGTCTTCGCGCTCGGCATCATGCCGTACATCACGGCCTCGATCATCGTGCAGCTCCTGCGCGTGGTCATCCCACACTTCGAGACCCTCTACAAAGAGGGCGCGTCCGGGCAGAGCACGCTCACCCAGTACACGCGCTATCTCACGATCGCCCTCGGCATCCTCCAGTCGACGACGCTCATCACGGTCGCCCGCAGCGGTGCGCTGTTCGGCACCTCCTCCAGCTCCGAGTGCTCGCAGCTCATCACCAACGACGCCTGGTACGCCATCATGCTCATGGTCATCACCATGACGGCAGGCACCGGCGTCATCATGTGGATGGGTGAGCTCATCACCGAGCGCGGCATCGGCAACGGCATGTCGCTCCTCATCTTCACGTCCATCGCGGCCCGCTTCCCGAACTCCCTCGGCTCGATCCTCAACCAGAAGGGCCTCGACACCTTCCTGATCGTGATCGCGGTCGGACTGCTGGTCGTCGCGGCCGTGGTGTTCGTCGAACAGTCGCAACGACGCATCCCGGTGCAGTACGCCAAGCGGATGGTCGGACGACGCACCTACGGCGGCAACAACACGTACATCCCGATCAAGGTCAACATGGCCGGCGTCGTCCCTGTGATCTTCGCGTCCTCGCTGCTGTACCTGCCGGCCCTGATCGCGCAGTTCAACCAGCCGGCTGCCGGACAGGCCCCGGCGGCGTGGGTCTCCTGGGTCACGAACAACCTGACCAAGGGCGACCACCCGCTCTACATGCTGATGTACTTCCTGCTCATCGTCGGGTTCACCTATTTCTACGTCGCGATCACCTTCAACCCGGAAGAGGTCGCCGACAACATGAAGAAGTACGGCGGATTCATCCCCGGCATCCGTGCCGGACGCCCCACGGCCGAGTACCTCGACTTCGTGCTGACCCGGGTGACCCTGCCCGGTGCGCTCTACCTCGGCCTGATCGCCCTGCTGCCGCTGATCGCATTCTCGGTGATCGGAGCCGACCAGAACTTCCCGTTCGGCGGCGCCAGCATCCTGATCATCGTTGGTGTCGGCCTCGAGACGGTCAAGCAGATCGACTCCCAGTTGCAGCAGCGTCACTACGAAGGGCTTCTCCGATGACCCGCTTGCTCGTGATCGGCCCGCCCGGCGCCGGCAAGGGCACCCAGGCGGTTCGCCTGGCCGCTGCCTTCGGTATCCCCGCCGTCTCGACCGGCGACATCTTCCGCTTCAACGTGACGAACCAGACCGAACTCGGCCTCAAAGCCAAGGCGTTCATGGACAAGGGCGCCTACGTGCCCGACTCGCTGACCAATGAGATCGTCGCCGACCGGCTCGCCCAGACGGATGCCGCTGGCGGTTTCCTCCTGGACGGTTACCCGCGCACGCTCGAACAGGTGCACGAGCTCGACCGCCTGCTCGACGCCGAAGGCACCGCACTCGATGCCGTCGTCCAGATCTCAGCGGACACCGACGAGGTCGTCGCCCGTCTGCTCAAGCGCGCGGCCGAACAGGGCCGAGCGGACGACACGGCCGACGTCATCCGTCACCGTCTCGAGGTTTACTCGGAGCAGACCGCTCCGCTTATCGACGTGTACGGGGCCCGCGGGCTCGTTGTCACCGTTGACGGCCTCGGTGCCGTCGATGCGGTGACCGAGCGCATTCTGAGTGCCCTCGCGGAGCGCGAGCTTCACGCCGTCGACATCAACACGGACGCACCGAGCGCGTCCTGATCCGTTTGCGGGGAACCAGGCAATGAGCCTTCGTCGATCCATCTACAAGTCGCCGGCACAGTTGCGGCTGATGATCGCACCGGGCCTCGCGACCGCCGCGTCCCTCGACGCGGCCCGCGCTCTGATGCGGGCCGGTGTCACGACCCTCGAGCTCGATGCGGCCGCAGAGGCCGCAATTGTGGCTCGCGGCGGCCTGCCGAACTTCAAGCTCGAGCAGGGTTACTTCCACACGGTGTGCGCGAGCGTGAACGAGGACGTCGTCCACGGCATCCCGGGCGCCCGTGTCCTCGCCCCTGGCGACATCGTCTCGATCGACAGCGGCGCGATCCTCGACGGCTGGAACGGTGACGCCGCCTTCAGCTTCGTGATCCCGGACCCGAGCAGGCCTGAGGTCGTGGCCGAACGCCAGAAACTCTCCGACGTCACGGAGCAGTCCCTGTGGCACGGGATCGCCCGCCTCGCTGAGGCGCGGTACCTCAACGAGGTCGGCGACGCCATCGAGGACTACATCGAGTCGCAGGGCAGCTACGGCATCCTGACCGACTACGTCGGCCACGGCATCGGCCGGTCCATGCACGAAGCCCCTCCTGTCTTCAACTACCGGGTGCGCCAGAAGGGACCGGAGGTCAAGCCCGGACTCGTCGTCGCCATCGAGCCGATGGTCGTGCTCGGATCGATCGACACCTTCGTCCGCGACGACGACTGGACCGTCGCGACGAGTGACGGCCTCGCGGCCGCGCACTGGGAGCACAGCGTCGCCGTGCACAAGGACGGCATCTGGGTGCTCACCGCCGAGGACGGCGGCGCAGCCCAGCTCGCCCCCCTCGGCGTCATCCCCGTCCCCATC
>NZ_JASJVF010000040.1:0-20758 GCF_035019805.1 Cryobacterium sp. 10I1 | reverse complement strand
TCGACACGGCCCGTGCCACCGGCACCCCCATCATCCACTTCCAGCACCTCGCCACCGAACCGGATGCGACGTTCTTCGTCCCCGGGACCGCAGGGGCCGAGATCTACCCACTCCTGGCGCCGGTGGCGACCGAACACCACTTGACCAAAGGCTCCCCGAACGCCTTCATCGGCACCGGACTCGAACAGCTGCTCCGGGACGAGGACATCGAACACCTCGTCATCATGGGCATGATGAGCAGCATGTGCATCGACGCGACCGCCCGGGCCGCCCTCGACCTCGGGTTAGTCGTTACGGTCGTGCACGACGCCTGCGCCGCACCCGACTTCGAGTTCGAAGGCACCGAGGTTCCGGGGGCATCCGTCCAGGCCGCCTTCATGGCCACCCTCCGCGACGCGGGTGCCGACGTGCTCGCCGCCGCCGACCTCCACCTCGCTCCGATCTCGGCTCACTAGCGGCATCCTGCCCGGCCGGGTCGACAACGCGACACTACTCCGAGGCCAGCCCACCGCACGCGAGGCGCAACCAGCAGGCGGATCTTGCGAGCGTATATCTTGAACGACCTGGGCTATCCGCCGCACCGATCGTTTTACTTGGTGGCGCCCTGCGTGAAGCCGTTGTAGATGAATCGTTGCAGCACCAGGAAGACGATGACCGTGGGGATGATGACGAGCATTGTGCCCGCGGAGATGACTTCCCATTGGGCGCCGAAGGGCCCTTTGAACCGGAAGAGTGAGGTTGAGATGACACCCAGTTGTTGCGAGGGCATGTAGAGGAACGGGATGTAGAACTCGTTGTAGATCGCGATGCCCTTAATGATGACGACAGTGGCGATCGCGGGCTTGAGGAGCGGAAGGATGATCCGCCAGTAGATTACGAAACGGTTTGCGCCGTCTAGCATCGCGGCTTCGTCGAGTTCGCGGGGAATGGATTGCATGAATTGAACAAAAATGTAGATGGAGATGATGTCGGTCCCGAGGAAGAGCGCGATCGCCGCCCAATAGGTATTGAAAAGTCCAAGGTTATTGACCACCTGGAACGTTGCCACCTGGGTTGTCACTGCGGGAACGAGCGTCGCTAGCAGGAACATCATCAGGACGACCTTCTTGAATCGGAAGTCGAACCTATCGATTGCATACGCGGTCATGGTGCCGATGACGAGGGTTCCCAGCACGGAGATCACCAGGATGAAACCCGTGTTCGCGAAGCCTTGGAGCATGTGCCCCTTGTCTAGCGCAGTGGCGAAGTTGGCGAAGTTGAACCAGTTTTGGGGCAGGTCGGCCGGCCCCGAGTTTAGGTACTCGTTCTTCGTTTTGAACGCGGTCATGAACACGACGCCTAGCGGCAGCAGGGTGACGATTGCAGCGACGACGAGGGTGAGGTACTTCAGTGTCGTCATGACTGCCGCCCGAAGGCGGTGGTTGGGGAGCACCGGAGTAGCGCCGTGCTTCTGCGCTACTGGCGTGGTTTTCAGTTCGGTCATGAGATGTTTACCTCATCGTCTGGTACCAGCTTGCGCTGGACGTAGGTGACTATCAGCACAATCAGGAGCAGGATGACTGCCATCGCCGACGCAAGCCCGACGTGCCGGAAGGTGAAGGCTTGCTGAATGGTCGTGATCACGAAGGTCGCGGTGCCGTTGGCACCGCCCGTCATGATGAACGGGATCTCGAAGACTGCGAGGCTTCCCGAAATGGCGAGGATGAATGACAGGCTGATGATGCGCTTGATCCCCGGCATGATGATGAATCGGAACTGCTGCCATTTGTTGGCGCCGTCGAGGTCAGCCGCCTCATACAGTTGCGCGGGAATCGACTGGATCGCTCCCAGGAAGAGAACGAAGTTCAGTCCCGTGTACCGCCAGACGGATGTCCCCGCGAGCGAGAAGTTCGCGACGTCGGGGTTGCCGAGCCACTGGGTGGTCAGCTGCGCCAATCCGAAGTTTTTCAGGATTAGGTCGAGCGTTCCGCCGGGCTGGAAGAAATACAAGAAGACGAGGCCGATTGCGACTCCGTTGATCAGGTAGGGAAAGAACAGCACTCCTTTGAAGAAGTTCCGGAATCGCGTCTTGAAGCTGAGGATTGTCGCGAAGTAGAGGGCAAGGCCCATCTGCAGGATAGAAGCGCCGACATAGAACAGGCTGACGTAGAAGACGTTGAAGATGGTCGGATCACTGAAGATTTGACCGTAGTTGTCGAGTCCGACCACCTGCTGGACCTTTGAGATGCCATTCCACGAGGTGAAGCTGTACCAGATCATGTTCACGACGGGGATGTAGGTGAACGTGATCAACAGCCCGAGTGGTGCGAGCAGGAAAAGCCACGGTGTGACCCATTTCGGTCGCTGGCGCCAAGGGGCATTCCTGCCGACGCCCGCGGCCGGGATGGTCGCCGTTAAGGGGGGAACACCCCCGGTAGTGCCGGCTAAGCCGGTCAATTGAGACATTGTTGTCTGCTTTCCGGAGGTGTTGCCCCCTGCGGTGCGATCGTGCGATGAGGGAGTGTTACTTGCCGGCCTTGGCCTTGGCGGCCGCCCACCGCTGGTTGAGCTCGTCGAAGTACGAGTTCATGTCGCCCTTCGCTGCCCCGCGGGCAATGTCTACGAGCTTCTGGCGATAGACCTGACCGAAGAGGTCGATGTTCGCGCCGTTGTAGATGTCGGAATCGACCGTGGCTTGGTCCGTCGGTGCCGGCGTCAATTCGAGGTATTGCACGTCAGCCTTCGTGAAGTCCGCCAGTGTTGACGGGTTCTCGCTGCCGACCTTCGGAGTGATTGCACCCTGGCTGGCGGCAAATCCGGAATCGTTGGTGAACCAGTCGATCCAGGCCCGCGCGGCGGCCTTGTGCGTGGAATTGATGTTGATGGCGTTCTTGAAGTCCCCCGCGATGACAGAGTGGAACTTACCGTCGACCTGGTGCGGGAACGGCATGTAGCCGATGTCCGCAGGATCGGCTCCGGCATCCTTTGCGGCCTTCTGGAACTGGACGATGGCCCAGGACCCGAGTGCCATCGTGCCAACCTTTCCGGTTGCCAGCAGACCTTTCGAGCCTTCCCAGCTTGTGGTTAGCGGGTCCGGTTCGGTGAGCTTGTTACTCACCGCATTGAAGAGCAGGGAATCAATGAGGTACTGGTCGCTCCCTGCGGACCAGGGTGCGTCCGACTTGTCCATCGTCTGTACGATTTCCTTATCGCCCGACGTGCCGCGGAACCCCTGCCACTGGCCGAGGGGCCAGCCGTCTTTATAGTTCGTGTAGAGCGGAATCGCTGCACCCTTGGCCTGGATAGCCTTGAGGTCGGTGATGAACTCTTCGGGAGTCTTGGGGTTGGTCGTGACTCCGGCATCCGCCCAGGTCTTCTTGTTGTACACGAAACCGTTGGCCCCACCGAAGGTGGGCAGACCGTACACAGTCCCGTCGAACGCCTGCTCGGCGATAAAGCGATAGTCCTTCGCCATGTCGGTGACCTTGCCGAGAGGTTCGAAGAAGTTCGCGAGCTGATCCTTGGTGACCGACGCCGGGATACCGAGGACGTCGCCATAGTCCTTCGTTCCAAGCCGGGTGGTCACTTCGCTCTCGTAGTCAGTGATGGCCTCGAAGGTCACTTTGACGTCGGGGTACTTCTTCTCGAATGTGGCCTTGTAGTCTGCGAACACGGTATCGACAAGGTCGGTACGATTCGTCAGGACCGTGATATCGCCGGTCGGATTGCCCGAGGAATCCGTTGCCGTGGTGCCGCCGGAACTACAACCGGCGAGCATCATCGCGGCTACGACTACGCCCGCAACGCCTGTGATGTGCTTCATTGCCATCTCTGGATCTCCAATGTTGGTGCGTCAATGGACGAGCGTGACCGGTGAACGCTGTCGTCAGCTTCATCCAACCAACCGCGCTCTCGGCGCGAACGGATTAGTCCCGGCCTGACGCGATCAGTGAGCACAGCATATCAGCGTTGACACAAGAGTCAATGTAATTTTCGGAGCCAGCGGCGGGACCGTTATAGCGTGTTTAAACCGCCGCTCGCATACCGCTCGATCCCGGTACCCTCCAATAGATTTGACAACCCAGGTCGGTTTAAATTTATCGCTTGATCAGCAATTTGCAGTGTTCAGTATTGAGCTAAATTTGCGCGCTTGGAGTGCACTGTCGGATTACGCAACCGCGCAAGTGCCTATTCGTCTGCCATTTTTCAATGAAAAACACCCCGCGGAATTAGTGCTCTATGGCCTGTCGCGGGAAAATTTGTCAGCGCTGACATGAAGTAGTGACGCCGTGCTACGGTTGCGTCATGATCGAGCCGGAGTCGTCATCAGTCGCGCGTGCACCGTCGGTACCCCTGAGGCACGATCCCGGCTCCGTGTTGCGGGATCTTGCCGCCCTCCCCCAGTCGCGAGCGACACTCGCCGATGTGGGTCGCCTCGCCGGCGTGAGCGCAAAGACCGTTTCACGCGTCGTGACGGACAGTGGCAGTGTCTCCGTCGCGACCAGGGACCGGGTCCTCTCCGCCGCGCAAACACTCCGATTCCGCCCCAACCATCTGGCCAGAAGCTTGCGTCACGGAAGCGTCACGGATACCGTCGCCTTCGTCATCGGCGATCTCGCGAACCCCTTTTATGTCAAGGTCGCTGCGGGTGTCGAGGAGGAGCTTGCACAGCACGAGCTCATGATGATCTTGGCGGCCACTCACGACGACCCCCAGAGCGAGCGGAAGGTTGTCGAGAATCTGCTCAAGCACCGAGTTCGCGGGCTTCTGATGGTGCCGATCGCCGATGATCAGGCCTACCTCGAAAACGAACGCCAGCTCGGCACGCCGGTTGTCTGTATCGACCGTCCCGCCCGCAACCTCATCGCCGATGCCGTGGTCCTAGACAACTTCCGGGGCACAGTGGATGCCACGCGAAGTCTGCTGCAGGCAGGTCACCGGCGGATCGGATTCGTGTGCAGTCCCGCCGAGCTCTACACCCACCAGGAACGCCTGCGCGGTTTTCGCTCGGCCATGAGAGAAGGCGGCGTCTCCGACTCCGTCCACTGGGAGCGCCTTGAACCCGTCACGGGACGAAGCGAAGAGGAATCGGTGCGGGAACTGCTCGCACTGCCAGACCCGCCAACGGCCATCATCGCGGGGAACAACCGGGCGAGCGCTGGCGTGATTCGGGAGCTAGGACGACGGTTCCAAGAGTTCGCGTTCATCGGCTTCGACGACTTCGATCTCGCTGATGCCTGGGGCATCAGCGTCGTGACCTACGACCCGGCCGAGCTTGGCCGCCAAGCCGTGAGGCTCATGATGCAGCGGCTCCAGGATCGACTCGGGCCCCCGGTGCGGGTCGATATCCCCACACACGTCGTCCAGCGCGGGTCGGGGGAGTATCCGCCGCGGGCCGCCGCGCACGTTCCGCACTTGTAAGAGAACTACCTGTACGAGCAATAGGGAGAGACACTGTGCACCGCACACCGCTAAACGACAATTGGACCCTGAACCTGATGGCTGGCCCTGTCCCCGAAGGTCTTCCGCGGGACATTCCGGCGACCGTTCCAGGGACCGTGCACACTGACCTGCTAGCGCGGGGCTTGATCCCGGACCCGTATCTCAACACCAACGAGAACGCGGTGAAGTGGATCGGAGAAACCGACGTACGCTACCAAACCTCGTTCGCCTTCACCGACGAGGGCCACGAACGCGTCGACCTCGTTGCCGAGGGCCTGGACACGGTTGCAACCGTAACGTTCAACGGCGCGCTCGTTGGAGAGACCAAGAACCAGCATCGGTCCTATCGCTTCGACGTGCGTTCATTGATCCGCGCGAGCAGCAACGAACTGACGGTCGATCTCGCTTCACCCCTCCGCTCTGCGCGCGAATCGGAGCTACGGATCGGTGCCAAACCGCTGGTCGCCGATGCGCTGCCCTATAACGCCCTGCGCAAGATGGCGTGCAACTTCGGCTGGGACTGGGGGCCCACACTCACGACCTCAGGGATCTGGCGGCCCCTCTACCTGCACCAATGGTCCGTCGCCCGACTGGCACAGGTCATTCCTCGAGTCAGCGTGGATTCCGACGGTGGCGGTCTCGTCGAAGTCCACGTCGAGCTCGAACGTACCGACCTCGAATCTGCTGCGCATACCGAGCTGCTCCTCGAGGCCATTCTCACGGCCCCCGACGGAACCGCGGTGCACACGAGCGGGACAGTTGAACGGTCCTCCTCCGTCCTCAGCCTCAAGATTGATAATGCGGAACTATGGTGGCCGAGGGGCTACGGCGACCAACCGCTCTACCACCTGGACGTGCGAGTGTCCCGGGACGCCGAGGAACTCGACACCTGGACGCACGATGTCGGGTTCCGCACGGTCGAGGTGCGGATGAATCCCGACGACTTCGGCACCGGTTTCGAATTCCACGTCAACGGGCAATTCGTCTACATCAAGGGCGCGAACTGGATCCCTGACGATTGTTTCCTGCCCCGCGTGACCCGGGACGACTATGAACGCGGGGTTCGCGACGCCGTCGAGGCCAATATGAACATGCTCCGCATCTGGGGTGGCGGTATCTACGAGAGCAACGACCTTTACGACATCTGCAACCGGGAGGGGATTCTGTTGTGGCAGGACTTCCTGTTTGCTTGCGCGATCTACTCGGAGGCCCCGGAGATGTGGGCCGAAGTCGAAGCGGAGGCTCGTGAGAATGTCGCCCGTCTTGCCCCAAACCCCTCCCTTGTCTTCTGGAACGGCAGCAACGAAAACATCGAGGGTTACTTCCACTGGGGTTTCAAGGAGCGGATGCAGGAGGGCGAGACCTGGGGACGCGGCTACTACGACGACCTACTCCCGAGTATTTTGGCCGAACTCGACCCCGGGCGTGGCTACCTCCCGTCGACTCCATTCTCCCCCGCCGATTACGCCGATCCTCGCGATCCAAACCACGGCCCTGTGCACAGCTGGAAGGTCTGGTTCAGCGAGGACTACCTGACCTACCGCAACTCGGTGCCGCGTTTCGTCGCCGAATTTGGTTTCCAAGGTCCCGCCGACTACTCAACCCTCACGAGCGCCATTGACGACGACCCTATGCTGCCGGATTCCCCCGGCATGGCCGCCCACCAGAAGGCGGTCGACGGCAATGGCAAGCTCGACCGCGGCTATGCACTGCACCTGCCTGCACCCACGACCTTCGACGACTGGCACTTCGCGACCCAGCTGAACCAGGCCCGCGCAATCTCCTGCGGCGTCAAGCACTTCCGTTCGCATTCCCCGCGCACTTCCGGCTCGCTGGTCTGGCAACTCAACGATTGCTGGCCCGCTATCAGCTGGGCGGCCGTCGACAAGGCTGGCAGACGCAAGCCGCTGTGGTACGCACTGCGGGCACTCAACGCGCCCCGCCTGCTCCTAGTCCAGCCCCGAGGCGCCGGCCTCGCCCTCATCGTGAGCAACGACAGTCCCCATGCTTGGACGGGTACCGTCGCCGTCCGGCGCCTGAGCCTCACCGGAACAGAGCTCGCCGCCGAGCACCTTCGGTTCAACGTGGCTTCACGTACCAACCAGACCATCCTCCTCTCCGAGTCCCTGACGGTGCCTGCAGACGCACGGAACGAGCTCATTGTCGCCGAGGCGGATGCTTCCGCCCGTGCATTCTCCTACTTCGTCGAAGACGTCGAGTTGAGCCTGCCCCAGGCGGAGTTCAGCACCACGGTCGAGCGTGAGGACGTCGGATATTCCCTCACCGTCACCGCCAACAATTTCGTGAAGGACATCGTGCTAAATCCGGATCGCCTCGACCCGATGGCCACGGTGGACGAGATGCTCGTGACCCTGCTACCCGGCGAGAGTCACCGATTCCTCGTCCTCAGCGGCGAAGAACTGCCCGTCGATGATCTCACCACCCGACCGGTTCTCCAGAGCGCGAACAACCTCCGGCACCCCGCCGCCCTCACCCAGAAAGGGACCGTATGAAGATTCAGGCTCATCACAGTGAAGCGGATGGCGTGGTCATTGTCACATCAACCGGGCGGCTGAAAGTGCAGCGCCTCGGTGAGCAAGTAATGCGGGTCGTCTTCACGGGTCGACCGGTCTTCGGCTCCGATGAGAGCCTCATGGTGGTCGGCGGTAACGAGCGATCGGCTCCGGACGTCGCCGATTCCGCCGATCAGCTGGTGCTCTCCATTCCCCGGCTGCGGCTCGTCATCGACAAACAGTTCGGCGCGTTCACCTGGACCGACGAGACCGGGCGACTCCTGTTCCGTGAGCCGCACGATCGCGCGGACACGAAAGTGCTTGAGGAGATCGACGTCCTGCGTTCCGTCTTCTCCGAAGACACCGTGATCACCACCGCACTCGGCGCCGACGGCGAGAAGTCCGTCGTGGGCCAGACGAAGCAACTGGTCGACCGCCAGGCGTACTCGACGAAGCTCCGACTTGAGTTCAGCGACGGCGAGGCCCTCTACGGGCTCGGCCAGCATGACGAGGGCGTCTTCAACTATCGCGGTCACCACGAGGACCTGTACCAGCAGAACATGAAGATCGTGGCGCCCGTGCTCGTCTCGACGCGGGGCTACGCCATCATGTGGGACAGCCAGGCTCTCGCCTCTTTCCACGATGACCAGGCCGGGAGCTACTTCTGGACTGAAGTCGATGACGAGATGGACTTTTACGTCATTGCAGGCCCCGAACTGGATGACATCGTCCACCACATCCGCACCCTGACCGGAGGGGCTCCGATGCTTCCTCGCTGGTCCCTTGGCTACATCCAGTCCAAGGACCGGTACGAGAACGCCGACGAGCTCCTCGACATCGTCCGCGAGTACCGGCGGCGGGATATCCCCCTCGACTGCATCGTGCAGGACTGGAAGCACTGGCCGGAGGGACTCTGGGGACAGAAGTCGCTGGACCCTGACCGGTACCCCGACCCGACACGGCTGATCGAAGAGCTGCACGATCTCGGCGCGAAGCTGATGGTCTCCATCTGGCCGAACATGCAAAACGACGGACCCAACCAGGCCGAGTTCCGTGCCCACGGGGAGCTCCTCGGCGACGGCTCCACCTACGATGCGTTCGACGCGGATGCCAGGGCCCGGTATTGGAAGCAGGTGAACGAGGGCTACTTCAGCCACGGCGTCGACGCGTTCTGGGCAGACTGCACCGAACCGTTCGAGGGCGACTGGAAGGGGATCGTTAAACCGGAGCCCTGGCAGCGCCTGCTCATCAATGCCGGCGAGCTGAAGAAGTACCTCGACCCGGAGCACATCAACGCCTATTCACTCCTGCACTCCGAAGGACTCTACGAGGGCCAGCGAGCCGCCGGCAACGACAAACGTGTGTTCTTGCTCACACGCTCGGGCTTCGTCGGCCAGCAACGCTACAGCGCGGTCACCTGGTCCGGCGACACCTCGGCGACTTGGTTAGCCTTGCGACGGCAGATCTCCGCCGGGCTCAACCTGTGCGTCACAGGCACCCCATACTGGACATTCGATATAGGCGCTTACTTCGTCACCCCGGGCCCGCTGTGGTTCTGGGAGGGTGACTTCGCGGAGGGCAGCGCCGACCTAGGCTACCGGGAACTCTACGTCCGGTGGCTGCAGATGGGCACCTTCCTGCCCATCTTCCGCTCCCACGGCCGGGACACGCCCCGCGAACCGTGGCGGTTCGGTGACGTGGGAGACGCCAGCTACGACACCATCTGCGCCTTCATCCGCTTGCGCTATCGACTACTCCCCTACCTGTACTCGCTCAGCGGCTGGACAACCCAGCGCGACTACACCCCGATGCGTTCGCTCGTCTTCGACTTCCGCCACGACCCGCGGGTGTACGACGTCGACGATGAGTTCATGCTCGGCCCGTCGCTCCTGATCTGCCCCATCACTGAGCCGATGTATTTCGGCCCTGATTCGGAGCCCGTACAGGGACGCCCCACCACCCGGTCGGTCTATCTCCCGTCCGGCTGCAACTGGTACGACTTCTGGACCTCCGAGCGCTTCGAGGGCGGCCAGACCATCGAAGTCGCCGCGTCACTGGAGACGATCCCCGTCTTCGTGCGGGCCGGCAGCCTACTGCCCCTTGGACCCGCGGTCCAGCACACCGGCGAGAATGTCTTCGGCCCCCTGGAGGTGCGGATCTACCCCGGCGCCGACGTAACCTTCGATCTCTACGAGGATGCCGGTGATGGCTACGGCTACGAGAACGGCGAGTTCAGCACCATGACTCTGCGATGGTCGGAATTGGAGCGGACGCTCATCGTCGACGCCAGAACCGGCAGCTTCCCCGGCATGCCCGCCACCCGCGCGATCATCCCCATCTTCATCGGCGAACCGACCAACAACGCGCCAACATCGACGGACATCGCCCTCCAGATCGCCTATGTCGGCCAGGAGCTACGCACGATCCTGCGCTGAAAGACCGGCACGCGCCCCCGCGGGCGCGCGTGCCTTCAGTATGACAACAATGTAAGCCAAACCGCAATCAATGACTACGCTGTCATTTTGTAGAAAGCCCATGAAAGACCGTAAAAAACTCTCACAATGTTCTATGAGACAAAACAAGTGTCCACCTTGACATGTAGGATTCGGTGGCCTCAAATAGGAGGTAGCCGCAACGAGGCGGCTCCAAGGAGGTCCACCCCGGGCCGCGACGTGAGCCAAGTCACCTCGGTCCGCGACGTGGTCCTCTTTGTCAATGCCGGCACCACCGTGATGGATCGACTCGCCGTGATCTAACCGGGCGCGGGACTCCGTTCCAAACGCGGGCGCTAGGCTTAACCTGATCACCCGCCGAGGCCGGACGCCGTGGCCGGACGCCGGGGTGTGGCGGTACCCCGGCGAAGCCGGTTTTCTCCAAGAACCTCATCGACAGACGCTCGGATCACCGGGCGACTGTCCCGTAGGCCGCCCGCGCGGCCCTGAAAGCTGCGCCATGAGTGCCACCAATCCCCGCCCGACTGCGATCGAACTCGAGGTCGTGAAGTCCGAACCGCTGCGGTCGTTCCTGAGGCTACTGCGGCCCTACCGCATCCGGCTGTGGTTCGCCGCGCTTGCGTTTCTTATCAAGGACTCTCCGATGTGGGTGCTTCCGCCGCTCACTGCGGCGATCATCGATCTCGTCGTGCGCCGCGGATCGCTGGATTCCCTGTGGGTCTTCGCGGCATTCATCATTGCGTTACTGGCGCTCAACTATCCGTTCCACATGATCTTCGTGCGTGGTTCCAGCCTTGCCACCCGATCGATGGCCGCCGACCAGCGCAATGCACTTACCGAACAGATGCAGCGCCTCTCCATTGGCTTTCACAACCGCCACAGCGCCTCGATCGTGCAAAGCAAAGTCGTACGCGACGTCGAAAATCTTGAACTAATGATGCAACAAGCCTTACCAACCGTACTGTCGACCGTGTTCACCCTGGCCGGCGCCGTAATCGTCACAGCGATCTCAGTTCCCGCCTTCGTCGGGGTGTTCGCCGTGACCGTGCCCGTGGCGGCCATACTCGTACGCTGGATCCGCTCCCGAGCGGCCATCCGCAACGAGACCTTCCGCCACGAGGTCGAACGATTCTCGACCGGCATCGGCGAAATGGCCGCCCTCATCCCGATCACCCGGGGCCACGGGCTCGAGGCCGTCGCCGCCGAACGGGTCGCCGGGCAGGCCGAGAGCGTGAGCATCGCCGGGCAACAGCTCGACACCCTCAACGGCCGGTTTGGAGCCTTTTCTTGGGTCTCTTACCAGGTACTCGGGGTCGCGTGCCTGGTCGGAGCCGCCGCGGCGTCAATAACCCAGGTCATCTCCATCACGCCGGGACAGGTCGTACTGCTCAGCACGTACTTCACCATCCTGACCGGTGGAATCGTTGCCCTCCTCAATGTGGCTCCGGTGCTCACTCGCGGGCTCGAATCAATGCGTTCCATCGCCGAGGTCATGCAGGACCCTGACGTCGAAGTCAACGAGGGCCGTACCCGCGTCGACAAGGTTGAGGGCACGATCAAGCTCGACCACGTGAGCTTCAGCTATCCCGGTGGCCGGCCTGCGCTCACCGATATCTCCCTGTCTATCCGGGCCGGCGAGACAATCGCGCTCGTCGGACCCTCGGGCTCGGGAAAGTCGACGCTGCTTAATCTCATCCTCGGGTTCGTGCGGGCCGGAAGCGGACAGGTGCTGCTGGACGGCGTCGACATGAACAGCCTCGACATGCGCAGTGCACGCTCGTTCGTTTCAGTCGTGCCGCAGGAGTCGGTGTTGTTCGAGGGCAGCATCCGCGACAATGTCGCCTATGGGCTCACGGGCATCACCGACGACGGCATCCTCAAAGCCCTGCGCGGCGCGAATGCTCTCGATTTCCTGAACCTCGGCCCAACGGGAGCGAATGTTACGGACGCCGTGGGCGGGTCGTCGAACCAAGAATCCCCGCATCCGCCCACCGGAATTATCCATGGTCTCGGGCTTGTGACCGGGCGCATCACCGTCCCGATGCCCACCGGCCTCGATCGGATCATCGGCGACCGCGGCTCCGGACTCTCCGGCGGCCAGCGCCAACGGTTGGCGATCGCTCGCGCCCTCGTCCGCGATCCGCGCATCCTCATTCTGGACGAGCCGACGAGCGCCCTGGATGCCGATTCCGAAACAATGGTCAAGGACGCCCTCGCCACTCTCTTCCGCGACCGCACGACCATCATCGCTGCCCACCGACTGTCGACCATCCGCACGGCCGATCGGATTGCGTACCTCGAGAACGGTCGCATCGTCGAACTTGGAACCCACGACGAGCTCATGAACCTCGGCAACCGGTACGCCCACATCGTCTCGCGTCAGACGACCTGAGAACGTATCCCCGTCCGTTTGGGACGAGTGCGTGGCGGCGGGTCAGGTCGGCGGGCTGATCTCGCCTGAACCGCGGTGAATGAGGCGGGTCGGAATTTCGATCTGCCGGATGAAGCTGGTCGGGTCCTCGAGACGGTCGAGTGCGAGACGCGCGGCCGCTCTCCCGATCTCCCTGGTGTCGTAGGCGACGACGGTGATGTCCAGCGCATCGGCAAGGTCAAAATCGTCAAAACCAATGAACGCGACCCGCGGCTCTCGACCGCGGAGCACGCGAAGCGCTCCCGAGCTTGCCCGGTTATTCCCCGTCACAAGCGCAGTGGGCGGGTCGGCCTGATCAAACAAACTCGCGACGGCACTCTCTGCAGATACGGCCGGGTCGTCGTTGCACCTTTCGTATCGCGCGTTGTCGGCGATCCCGGCTTCGGCAAGGGCTTCACGATAGCCCGCGAGCCGCTCGCGCAAGGTGTAGATGGCGGAGGGGTTGCTCACGAATCCGATCTTTCGGTGACCGAGCTTAATGAGGGAACGCACGGCTTCCCGCATTCCCTCTCGGTTCTGGAGCACGACGGAGTCGGCCAGCAGATTGCTGGCAGGTCGGTCGACACTCACGATCGGGGTGCCCAATTGGCGTTCCCCATCGAGGTAGGACTGGTCAGCCGCGATCGGAATCAGCAGAAGCGCACGCACGCGCTGGGCGAGCAGGGAATCAACGACACCCTCCTCACTCTCGGCCGAGTCATCTGTCGAAGAGAGCACCATAGTTAACCCGTTGTCGGCCAGTTCGCGCTCAATCCCGGCCGCAACGTGGAAATAAAACGGGTTTGTGATGTCGCCGATCACGAAGGCTACCGTGTTGGACACCCCACCGTGGCGGAGACTGCGCGCGAGGACATTCGGCCGGAACCGCAATCGCTTCGCCGCGCTCAACACCCGCTCCCGGGTGACCGCACTCACGATGCCGTCTCCGGAGAAAACCCGCGACACTGTCTTCGAACTCACATCGGCCAACCGGGCAACATCGGCCAGGGTCGCTCTCGCTTGCGTCGTCATACTATCTCCCCAGTCGGCCACGAGTAGTCTAGCAAGTGCTCTATGTCAAGGTGAGACACAGGCCTCGGAACCTACGTGAACGCAAGCGGCTCTTAAGCCACATTTTACGAGAGATATCATGCCCGGATTTCCGCCAATGCTACACTCGAAAAACCAGAGACAGCGTTGACATTTCGAGGTTGGTTGCTGTCCCTCACCAACAAGTCTGGAGTCACCGCTCAATGTCCGCCACCGCACAGACCATCGCCGCTCCGATTCTCCGCCATCCGTTTCGCCGCCCCCTCGGCGTCGATTGGACCGTGACTGCCCAGGGCGGGCCGGTGCCCCCGAACATTGGCCTACGTGCGATCCCGGCGACCGTTCCGGGATCGGTGCACACCGACCTCCTTGCGGCCGGGCTCATCCCCGACCCCTACCTCGACGGCAACGAAAAACTGCTCGGCTGGATCGGCCTCACCGATTGGCGTTACACGACCACCTTCGTTTGGCAGCCGGGCTCCACGACCCAGTCCGAGATCGTCTTCGACGGCCTCGACACGATCGCGTCCATCTTTGTCAATGGAAACCGGGTCGGAACCACCCGCAACATGCACCGCAGCTACCGGTTCAACCTGCGCCCGTACGTCAGGGCAGGGCTCAACGAAATCGACGTGTTCTTCGCGTCGCCGATCCGGGCCGCCGACGCAGCGAGCCTCCAGCTCGGATACCGTCCGCACGTTAACCACCACCCCTACAATGCAATCCGCAAGATGGCGTGCAGCTTCGGCTGGGACTGGGGAATCGACACCTCGACCTCGGGGATCTGGCGCCCAGTCTCCCTCGAAGAATGGTCGACTGCCCGGATCGAGAGCATTCGGCCGATCGCGACCGTCGACACGGTCGATCCAGCGGATACCGTAGCCGGCACCGTCCGCGCAGCCGGCACAGTCGCCGTGAACGTCGAGGTTGCACGGGCGAGCGATGTCCGGCTCCTCATTACGGCATCCGTCGACGGCATGTCGGGCACCGCAATCCTCGAGGCCGGCGACACCACTGCCCTCGTGACCCTGCACGTCACGGACGTGGCTCTGTGGTGGCCGCGCGGCTACGGCGAACAACCGCTCTACGACGTCGACGTCACCCTCAACACCCATCACGGCGATGATGACGGATACGACGAGGTGATCGAGCTCGACGCTGCGACGAAGCGCGTGGGATTCCGCACGGTGGCGTTTGAGACGACCCCCGATACCACGGGCACCCCGTTCACGATCGTCGTCAACGGGCAGCCCATTTTCGTGCGCGGCGCGAACTGGATCCCCGACGACGCCTTTCCGCACCGCGTCGACCGGACCCGTTACCTCGCCAGGATCGAACAGGCCGAGTTCGCGAACCTGAACCTGCTGCGAGTCTGGGGCGGCGGAATCTTCGAGGCTGACGACTTCTACGAGCTGTGCGACGAGCGCGGCATGCTGACCTGGCAGGACTTCCTGCTCGCCTGCGCTGCCTATGCGGAAGAGGAGCCGTTCTTCAGCGAAATGGAGGCGGAGGCGCGCGACAACGTCGCGAGGCTCGCCGCGCATCCCTCGCTCGTCGTGTTCAACGGGAATAATGAGAACCTCTGGGGCCACGAAGAGTGGAACTGGAAGAAACGCCTCGACGGTAAAACCTGGGGCGAGACGTACTACTACGAGCTGTTCCCGGCGATCGTCGCCGAGCTAGCCCCCCACGTGGGTTACACGCCAGGTAGCCCCTTTTCCCCCGGTGACGCCGACGGTCTCGGCCGCTCCGGTGCCCACTCCCCGAACGACCCCGATCTCGGCACCATGCATATCTGGGACCTCTGGAACCTGCGCGACTACCCCGACTACCGCGCGTACACCCCGCGGTTCGTCTCCGAGTTCGGCTGGCAGGGCCCGCCGACCTGGTCGACGATGACCGAGTCGATCAGCGACGCGCCGCTCACCCCCGAGTCCCCCGGCATGCTCGTGCACCAGAAGGCAATGGACGGCAACGTCAAGCTCACCGATGGCCTCCTCGCGCACTTTCCGCTGCCGGAGGACATCGACGATTGGCACTGGGCGATGTCGCTCAACCAGGCGCTTGCGGTCCAGACGGCGATCGAGTACTTCCGGTCGCTGCAGCCGCACTGTATGGGCTCCATCGTCTGGCAGCTCAATGACTGCTGGCCGGTGACAAGCTGGGCCGCCGTCGACGGGTACGGGCGGGCCAAACCGCTGCTCTATGCGCTCCGCCACGCCTACACCGACCGGCTCGTAACCGTGCAGCCGCAGCGCTCCAGCGCGGACGTCGACGGTCTTACGGACCGCAGCGTCGACGGGGGCATGGGCCTTTCGACCGTCCTCGTCAACGACTCGAGCGAGCCCTGGTCGGGCGAGCTCAGGGTGCGTCGACTCACGTACGCGGGGATCCTGCTGGCCGAACACACCGAACAGATCACCCTGCCCCCGCGGTCCACAGTGTCCGTGCCGCTACCAGCATCCATTTCCGCGGCGACGGATGCGGCGGCGGAGCTCATCCGCGCCGACCTCGGCGGAGTGCGCGGCCACTGGTTCTTCGCGGAGGCCCGCGACACCCGGCTCGACGCGCCTGCGCTCGGGACTGCCCTCGAGCAGGTCCCCGGCGGGTACCAGCTCACCGTCACCGCGGCAAGCCTCACCCGCGACCTCGCACTTCTCGTCGACAAGGTCGACCCGGCCGGAACGGTCGACGACATGCTCGTAACCCTCCTTCCAGGCGAGAGTGTCGTGTTCGCCGTCACGTCGACTCTCGATCTCGACATCGCAGGGCTCTCAGCTCCGGCCGTGCTCCGCAGCGCGAACCAGCTGGTTCTGCCGTGACTGGTAACGAGGGCGGAATGGGCGTTCCCGGGGCCGCGCCCGCAGCTGCCGGGCGCTCTCCGGCATCCGCTCTCACCGGACCCATCTGCGGAATGACCTGGGGCTGGACCGGCGTGCGCGGCACCTGGGCGACCCCTGAAGCGCGCTCGTCGATGCGGCTCATGAGCGAGCATGGCATCAACTGGACGGCGATCGCCTATGCGGCCATACAGCAGAATGCCCAATCGACGCACATCTCGTACGACGAAGAACCAACCGTGACCGAGCCGGAAATTCGCGAGGCGATCCGGGAGGCGAAGGCACTCAACCTCAAGGTGTGCCTCAAGCCCGTCGTCAACTGCGCCGACGGCACCTGGCGGGCGTTCATCGGCTTCTTCGACTGGGACGTTCCCGGTGAACCCACCTGGACCGAGTGGTTCGAGTCCTACACGGCGTTCATCCTGCACGCTGCTGTGATCGCCGAGGAGGAAGGCTGTGACCTCTTCTGCATCGGCTGCGAGATGGTGCGCGCCGACGGGCAGGTACGGCACTGGCGTGACCTCATCGCCCGGGTGCGCTCGGTATATTCGGGGCTCGTGACCTACAACTGCGACAAATACCAGGAAGACCGCGTCACGTGGTGGGATGCCGTGGACGTGATCGGGTCGAGTGGATACTACCCGATCGGAGCGTTCCCGGCCGAGCTCGACCGGATCGAGCGCGTCGTGGAAAAGTTCGACAAGCCATTCATCTTTCTCGAGGCGGGATGCCCAAGCCGCACCGGATCACCGGACAAGCCCAACGACTGGGCGCTGCCGGGCACGCCCTCCGGCGCCGAGCAGCTGCGCTACTACGAGCACATCTTCAACGCTACGGCCAGCCGCGACTGGATGATCGGTTTCATGTTCTGGGATTGGCCGGCCGTCCTGTACCCGGTCGCATCCGCGCCGGATAACGATGACTACTGTGTGTACGGCAAACCCGCCGGGACGTTCCTCACCCACCGATACAAAACTCTCCAAGGACACCGCACCACATGAATTACGCATCCCGTCACCTCGCCATCGATGCCGGACAGACCGGCATCCGTGCCGTGCTGCAGAGCGGTGAGACCCGCCAGGAGACGTTTGACTTCGACGGCATCCGCACCGACCGGGACCTGATCCCGCAACTGGCTGACGTCTTAGCCCAGGTAGCCGGTGCCGCCGACGTCACCATCGGCATCGTGAGCGCTGGCATTTCCGGCTTCACCCAATCAGACGCCGACGCCGCGGAACTGCGTCGGCTCGGCCGCGAAATCGGGGTGCGGGAGGTATTCCTCGCCCATGACTCGGTTACCTCCTACCTCGGGTCCCTCGGCAACACCCTCGGCGCTGTGATCGCAGTCGGCACCGGCGTCGTTACCCTCGCGGTCGGCGCCCACAACGTGGCCAGAATCGACGGCTGGGGCTACCTGATCGCGGACGCGGGCAGCGGCTACTGGATCGGCCGCGCCGCCCTCGACGCCGTCATGCGCAACTATGACGGACGAGGCCCGGCGACGGCACTCACCGCGGCCGTCCGCGCGGAATTCCCAAACCTGGAGACCCTTTACCTAGAGCTGCAGGGCGACCCACTACGGGTCAGCCGTATCGCGTCCTGGTCGCGCGCGGTCACCGGACTTGCCCCAACGGATGCCGTCGCGGCGGAAATCTGCGACGCCACCGCCGCCGAGCTAGTGCACTCGGTGCGCACGGGACTCCAGCGCGTCGGACAGGCCGATGGTGCCGCACCGGTCGTCGGCGGACTCGGCGGGGTGCTGCGCGCGCCCGAGATCGCGAGTCGCTTCGAACGGGACCTGCGCGCGTTCTGGCCCGCAGTCGACCTGCGCTTCCCGACCGCGAACGGCCTCGACGGCGCCGCCCTGCTGCCCCACCTCGGCGCGGAGAGTGCGTTGCGCGGCCTTGTCGCGATCGCACGCGACTGATACGCGCGAGTTATCAAGAAAGAAATCTGAGTCGCCGGAAGCACGCAGCCCCATAACGAGATCGCGAAAGGCTTCGGGATCTCCAAACCCTGCCTGGCGAACTGGCTAAAGAAAGCCCACCTCGAAGAAGGCGTTAGCCCGGCGTGACCGATGAGGAATCGGCGGAGCTGTGTTCCGGCAGCAACCAGCCAGCTCTTCAGACCTCGGCTCGGAGGTAGGCGTACACGGTTTCGCGGCTGATCCCAAAGTCTCGAGCGAGAGCGGCCTTCGGCACGCCAGCAGCAGCCTTCTCGCGCAGCTCGGCGGCCCGGAGCGCGTCAAGTGACGGGGTGCGGCCACGGTACACGCCGCGCTTCTTCGCCAGGGCAATACCCTCTCGCTGACGTTCACGGATCAGAGACCGCTCGAACTCAGCAAAGGCCCCCATCACATTGAGGAGCAAGTTTGCCATCGCATTGTCCTCCCCGGTAAAGGAGAGCTGCTCTTTCACGAACTCGACCCGGACCTTCTTCGCCGTGAGCTGGCGCACGATCGAGCGGAGATCCTCCAAATTGCGGGCAAGGCGGTCCATCGAGTGAACGAGAACAGTATCGCCATCCCGGACGAACTTGATCAGCTCCTCCAACTCAGGCCGGTTTAGATCTTTCCCCGACGCCTTGTCCTCGAACACCCGGTCGACGTCAACGCCATCCAGTTGGCGGACGGTGTTCTGATCGAGGGTACTGACTCGCACGTATCCAACTCGTTGACCCGTCATGAAGCCTCCGGCCCTTTCTGTCAGGTTGAACTCTAAGACCCGACAGTGAGGGCTGTCAACTAACAGGAATTGGACCCTATTCGGACGAAACTGCGTACCTGCACCTGATGTCTAGTTGGGGTGTACCCCAAAAAGACACACAGCAGTCTGTACAGGTGGGATTTGAACCCTATTGTTATGCCCGCTAGGGCTCCCATCCATGCTAAAAACCGCGTAAATTCAACGTTTTCGATCACTCCGGCACCAGCAGAATCAGGCCGATTTCCGACAACTGTGGGCAAAAAGTGGGCACGGCCCAGCTTGCCGAAGGTCGCATTTGGCGACCGAATCGTCGAATCCCTCGTGAACGGTGATCTCATCCCGCCCGGCTCGACCAGTTGCCCCACCCCGCCGCCCAGGCAGAGCGTCGCCTCGGAGACGCGCCGAATCGCCATTCGGCGGAAGAGCCTCACGGAGTGATCGTGGGGTTACCGTGTCCCTCAGAGCCCAGGGGGACGCACATTCCTTGCGAGGAGAATCTTCCCTCTAAGTGGCTACACCGCAAGGGTCGAGTCAGGCTTCGCACGGCTCGACCTTCCTGCGGGATGGATCAAGTCGATCTCAGGTGCCCTGCAACCGGAGATGCCCACCGCTCGTGTCGTCACCAATAGCAGGGTAGCGGGCGAATGCCTGTCCTCCCACCTCCCACTTCCAACCGAACTTGCCGAGTATCTTCGGCAACACCGCTCCTCTCCCGAAAAAGGTAGATACGCAGGCAGGCAGGTAGCTAGCTAGCTAGCTAGCTAGCTAGCTAGCTAGCTAGCATCGATCTTGGCCTCGTGCCCCGTTAGAAACTACCAATATGAACTTTCGCATTCACACAGAGGTCGCTACCCGCCCGCGCAACCCGAACCTACGGAGATAGCTCGGCCTTACGATTTCAGTGAGATGACCAAATCTGAATTGCCCCTGAACCCAAGCTGTTCGGCCATGATCGAACGATTCCTATCTCACTGGAATCGTAAGGCCGAGATAGCTACCAACGGCCTGTGTCAGCGCTTCGCACTCCGGCTCGGCGCTAAGCCCCTCACCGATCCGCAGCTCACCTCGCGGCCGCTCCATGAAGCCCCCGGCGAACCCACGCGGACATCGCCGGGTTCTAATGTGCCGGTCCCCCTCATACCCCATCAACACGCGACCAGCCACACCCCCGAGCCTGACCGCCGCACACCCAGCCCCCAAACCCCCGCCTGTTTCAACGACGGCTGAGAACTAGGCCGTTGGCGTTACCTGTCCACCTATCAAAGAGCGCGGACACCGTCGATCCCCACCTGTTAACGCCGACCGAAAACAGGGCCAGAAACGCCAACTGAAAATAGGGCCACCAACCATTATGGAAGGTGATCAA